>QHVX01000047.1:22066-23008 GCA_003222375.1 Acidobacteriota bacterium | reverse complement strand
CTTGATGCAGTGCTTTTGAATCAGCAGATTGGGCGCGCCTTCGCGGTTCACTTTCAGACAGGTCTTGTCGTACCACTCGATCCAGCCGCGGACTTCCTCGCCATCGGTCATCACGATGACCATCGGCGTCTTCGCGCTCATCTGCTTCGTGTAGTAGAAGCTCTCGGCGTTGGTCGCCTCGGGAGGCGCCGGCCTTGCAGGCCGCGCACCGCGTGATGTGCGCTTGTAGTCTGTCGAGGGAGAACGGAGAAATCTGCGGAGCCCCCCGTTTCCATTTGCTTCATACGGCCGATTCGAGAATGGCATCCACTCCTCCGATCTGCATCGCGCTATGACCGAAAATTTGTACTGCGTCTCGTGTTTGCGAAGCTCATGCCGTGTCACTAGAATCCGCCCCCTGTTCGCGCTGGAGGAGGCTCTTATTTGAATTCGATTGTCTGCGTCGCGCAGGTTACGGATACCGAGGCCCGCATCAAAATTGGCGGCGGGAACCGGCGCATCGACGAGGCCGGCCTGAAGTTCATCGTTTCGCCCTATGACGAGTTCGCGCTCGAGGAGGCCATCCGCGTCAAAGAGAAGAAGGGCGGCGATGTCACCGTGATCGCGTTCGGTCCCGATCGCGTTCAACAGGGACTGCGCGAATGCCTGGCGCGCGGCGCGACCAAGGCAATTCACGTCAAAGGCGAAGTCGCCGATGCCGACTCGTTAGGCATCGCCAAAGTCCTGGCTGCCGCGATCAAAACCACGCCCCACGATCTGATCTTCTTCGGCAAGCAGGGTGTCGGCACCGACAATTCACTGGTCGGACCGATGGTGGCCGAGCTTCTGGGCTACCCGCAGGTGAATGTTGTGACGCACCTCGAAGCGGGCGAGGGAAAAGTCACGGCGCATCGCGAGATCGAAGGAGCCGAGGAAATCATCGAAGCGTCGATGCCGTCGGTC
>QHVX01000047.1:14512-22035 GCA_003222375.1 Acidobacteriota bacterium | reverse complement strand
ATTGAAACGAAGAGCATCGCGGATCTCGGACTCCAGGATGGCGATATCTTCAATCAACGCGTGACGATCGTTTCGCTCGAATTGCCGCCCGAGAAAAGCGGCGGACGCAAAATCGATGGCGGCGACCCCGCTAACGCCGCCAGGGAAATTCTCAAATACATTCGCGAAGAAGCGAAAGCACTCTGATGGCGGGCGTTCTCGTGTTCTGCGAGGTCAAGGATGGAAAGCTCAAGAAAGCCTCGCGTGAGGCGCTGTCGGCCGCGCGAAAACTCGGCGCGGGCGATGTTGCCGCTTTTGCGACCGACAGCACCATCGCATCGGATGCCGGCGCCTACGGCGCGAAAAAACTGTTCGCGGCTTCCATCGGCCCTTATGAGACCGAAATCTATACGTCTGCGCTCGAGCAAGCGATCAAGGAGATGCAACCTTCAGTCGTATTGTTCGGCGGCACGTCGAATGGCCGCGATCTCGCGCCTCGCCTCGCGGCGAGATTGAACGTCGGCGTCGCATCCGATGTCGATCGCCTCGAGTGGACAAGCGGAAAACTTCGCGCGCGCCGTCCGGTGTACTCCGGCAAAGCCTTCGCGACTGTGGAGGTGACTGGCAATCCCGCAATGGCAACGACGCGACCGAATGCTTTTCCGGAGGAGCAAGCGAGAGGCGGTGCAGCGGAAGTTGTGGAGATCGCCGCGCCGTCAGTCGACGCGAAGGCGAAGCTGATCGAGACGAAGGCTTCGGAAGCGGGCGAGCTGACGATCGCCGAGGCGGACATCATCGTGTCAGGGGGACGGGGGCTGAAAGAGGCCGCGAACTTCTCACTGATCCGCGATCTCGCGCATGCGATCGGCGGTGCGGTCGGCGCCTCGCGCGCGACGGTCGATGCGGGCTGGATCGATCACCAACATCAGGTGGGGCAGACGGGACGCGTCGTCAGTCCCAACCTCTATATAGCTGCCGGCGTGTCGGGAGCGATTCAGCACCTTGCCGGCATGTCGTCATCGAAGCACATCGTCGCGATCAATAAAGATCCCGAAGCGCCAATCTTTCGAGTCGCGGACCTCGGCGTCGTCGGCGATCTCTTTCAGATCGTTCCAGCGCTGACCGAAGAGGTTAAGAAAGCGAAAACTCACTAGCAGTACATTTGCGTATATCTTTCGATAGATTCCCAAGCTAGACTAGCGGTCGCATATTGTGTGACCAGTATCACGAACCCGAGCGCTGAACGAAAAAGCAGAGAGAGCGAAAAGCGGCGCACTACGGGGGCTGGGTGGATGTCCGAATTTCGGACGGAGAGTGAAATCTGAACGCGAGATTTAGCAATCTAGTTGTGTAACATTTGATCTTTCAGTAAGTTGCCGTTCAGACCCGTGGAACGCCGCTTGCGTTAGTCAGGAACGCAATGCGACGAAGACAAGCAATCAACCTGGTGGCAATCGCGGTCATCGCGATTGCTAATCCCATTTACGCCGGTTCTAGCACCGCGGAAATGACCGTCACTGCACGCGTCATCGCTCGTACCATCCTTTCGGTGAATAGTCAGCCTGCTTCCGTGAACGTCACGGCTGACGACATACTCCGCGGCTACGTGGATGTGCCGCAGGCCATGACGTTTACAGTCCGCAGCAACGCGCGCGACGGGTATGCGCTCTCGTTTCAGCCGGTTAACTTTCCGTTTTCGGCGGCGGACGTTGAGTGGAACGGCCAGACGACGGTTGTCCAATCGGGGAATAGCTGGGCGGCGTCGATGATCCATCCTTACCAGCAGGGTGGATCGGTCGGTGCCTTGACGGTCAGATTGCGCCTTGCCGCGGCAGCCGAGCCGGGAACCTATAGCTGGCCCGTCCAGGTCGCAGCCAACTCCCTCTAAGCTTATCGGCGACCGTAAAAAAGCGTCCAAACCCTCTTTGACGCTTTTTTCATGTGATTTGAGCGGATCGCTCACGCCAACCCCCTCATTTCACGCTACCTGACGATCGTTTCATCACCGTCCTCAGAAAGCTTCACACCCCCCACCCTAAATTACGCATGTTCGCTGCTGGATTTTCCAGCCGACATAAACGACAGAAAAAGGAAAAAGTCATGAAACGCGCAGTTCTCTCTCTCGCAGTCATGTTCACGGTCGCGACGTCGGCTTTTGCCGGTAGCGCCTCAACGACCAATACCAATAACATCACGGCTACAGTCTCGCCGAAGTGCACGATCGGAGCTTTCGCGATCGCGTTCGGCTCCTACGACCCCTTCGCGGCTGCACCGCTGGATCAGTCTGGAACTGTTACCATTAACTGCACTAAGGGTACGAGCGGTACGGTTTCGTTCGACCTGGGCGCGAATGCGTCGGGTGCGGTTCGTCGGATGAAGGACACAGGTGCAGGCACCAACTTCTTGACCTACGAGGTCTATACCGACGCCGGCCACACCACAGTTTGGAACGCAGTGAACACAGTGACCCTCGGACCGTCAGTTTCAAAGAATACGGCCCTCACGTCGACCGCCTTCGGCCGAGTGGCGGCTGGACAGGATGCGCAGGCTGGCGCGGCTGGCCTCAACTATCAGGACACGCTGGTTGCCACGGTGACCTTCTAAGGTTGACTCAGTGATACCGAAAGGACTGACGCTCGCAGTAATCATGACGGGAATCGGGCTGGTGTTCGCACCAGCCCATTCGCTCCGCGCCAGCGCCTTTCACGTGACCCCGATTCGAATTGATTTTGATAGGACAACGACAAGCGCAGTAATGACCCTGGTCAACGAGAGCACGGAGGAGCTGCGGTTTCAAATCTCCGTTGCCTCGTGGCAGCAAGATAAGCAGGGTCAGATGCAGTTAACGCCAACGGACGACATCGTCTTCTTCCCGGCGCTGCTGTCATTGAAGCCGGGCGAAGAGCGCAAGGTGAGGGTGGGGCGGACGGTGACGCCGTCAGATGTTGAAAAGACGTACCGGATCTCGTTTGAAGAATTACCGCCGCTCCAGAAGGCCGGCGAACCGCCAAAGGGTTCTCAGGTGAAGATCATTACCAAAATGAGCATCCCGATTTTCGTATCCCCCGACAATCGGAAAACGGGTGCTGAGATTGCCGACAGCGCGATCCGCAACGGCAAGCTCACCTTCGACCTCAAGAACGGCGGCAATGTTCATTACATGGCGCAGTCAGTACGCGTGATCGGATTGGGTGCGGGAAACCAGGCAGTGTTCGATCGCCAGAAGCAGGGGTGGTACATCCTGAGCGGCGACTCCCGGACATTCGACATGGACCTGAAACCCGAAGAATGCGCGAAGTTGAAGGCAGTCCGGATCGAGGTCCGGACCGATTTGAGCGAGGTCCCCGAGACCTCGACGTTGAAGAAAGACGTGGAGATTCCTTCTGGTGCCTGCGGGCACTGAAGCTTGATGGAGTTGATGATTCAAATGAGCGGACTTCGAAACACAGCGATCATCGCCCTGCTGCTCTCCGCGACGAGCGCGCTGGCCGACGGCCAAGCGACAGTCAAAATGGACGTCAGCGCCCTCGTCACGCCGAACTGCCGGATGACACTCACCGCTCTCAGCTTCGGCACCTACGATCCGCTGGGCCCCTCGCAACTCGATCGCGACGGTCGCGATGGATCAGGGGCAGAACCCTGCCGGCGGTGGCTTGTCACGTCGTCTCGCTGCCGGCGATCAACGCCTTGACTACGAGATCTATCGCGACGCGGCCCGCACACAGACATGGAGTGCCGGCTCGAGCGCCGTTCGATACATATCGACTGCCGGAATCACATCGACCAATCAGTTGACGGTCTACGGGCGCATTCCGCCTGGTCAGGAAGTCGCGTCTGGAACGTATAGCGACATCGTGACCGCGACCGTCGACTTCTGAGAGAGGGTGGGTGTGATCTGCGCGCGATTCGATTCCTGAACCGAATAGGGCGCAGCGTGGCGATGGCAGCCCTGTCTTTCCTTGCGCTTCCATCTTCGGCGCAGGAGAGCCGCGTCGTCGTGCCGGTGACGATCAACGAGGTGCCGAAAGGAGACATGCTCATCGCGGTTCGTGGCGACGACGTTGCTTTGCGCGTCAGCGACCTGCAACAGGCAGGAATGTCCGGCGCGATGTGGAATCGCGTCGTCAACTTCTCGCGATTGTCGTTGCGCTTCCAGCTCCAGGGCGAGGAAACGATCTCGCTCCGGCTCTTCGCGCCCCTGCTGCAATACAAATTCGACGAGGCGGCGCTGACGCTGACCGTGACCGCCGACCCGCGCCTGTTCGGTGAAACAGCAGTGGATCTGCAGGTTCGGAAACCCGAGAACCTGACGTATTCGAAGGCGACGAGCACGTTTCTGAATTACGCCGTCAGCTCGCGGGGCGTGGGTGATGTCGGCTTTAGCGCCGAGACAGGAACCAGCGTCCGCGGAAACCTCGTTTACAACAGCTTTTTTCGCGCCGCGCACGGCAACTTCGTTCGCAGCCTGAGCGACTACATCATCGATGACACCAGACGTCTGAGACGCTGGACGTTCGGCGACGCGATCGCGACGACCGATACGCTCGGCGGCGCCGCGACGCTGGGCGGCGTTACAGTCTCGCGAAACTTCAATCTCGATCCTTATTTCATTCGCTATCCGTCGTATGGACTCGCGGGCACTGCGTCGACTCCCTCGACGGTCGATGTCTACGTCAACGGAATTCTCGTGCAGCGCCGCGAGGTGCCGCCGGGGCCGTTCGATCTCCGCAACATTCCGGTGTCCGCCGGCAGCGGCACCGCTCAGGTTGTCATTCGTGACGCGTACGGCAACGAGCACGTGCAATCGAATTCCTTCTACTACTCGACCGCTGTTCTCGGCCGTGGGACGAGTGAGTTCAGTTACTCGATCGGAGCGCTTCGAAAAAACTTTTCGACTGCCAGTTTCGACTACGGTGATCCGGCGCTGCTCGCGTTTCACCGCGTCGGAATCACGGACGCGCTGACGTTGGGCGGGCGTTTCGAAGCGTCACGCGGCCTCTTCTCGAGCGGCGGCAGCGCCAGCATGCGCACGCGAATCGGCGACATGGAGGGCGCAGCCGCAGTCAGCCGGCATGATGGTCAGACCGGCTCTGCCATCAGCGGCACGTATCGCTACCTCGGCCGCCGTTTCGGTTACGGCGCAACGATGCGCATCTTCAGCCACTCTTACGCGAATCTCAGCACGGTCCAGCAGCCTGAAAACCTGCGCGTCCTGCGCGATGGCAACGCTTTCGTGTCGCTGCTCGTGCCGCGTGGAAGTTTCACGGTTCAGTGGAACACGCTGCGATTTGCGAACACGCCCGCCGATGATCACATCGCGCTGCTCACCAGTGTCTCGGTGTCGAGAGCCACATTTTTCTTTTCGATCGGACAGGCGAATCAGGCCGGACGCCGTCACTCCGAATACTTCGCGGGCGTCGGCATCTACGGTCCGCATATGACGACTGCCAATATTGCGATCAGCGGTGGCGGCGGCGCCACCTTGCAGCAAAGCGTCGAGATTCAGCGGTCCCTGCCGGTGGGCACCGGCTTCGGATATCGCTTGCTCAGCCGGACCGCGGGCGACGACAAAAACGGCACCGCGGTGCTGCAATACAACGCACCGTTCGGTCAGTACGACATCGCCCTTGATCCGTATCACGTGTACGAGAGGGGAGCATTCGAATTCACGCGCGCGGTGCAGGAATCGTTCGCACTCATACGTGTGCCCGGTGTTCCGAATGTCCGCGTCTATCTCAGCAATCAGCTTGTCGGACGCACCGATTCGAACGGCGACCTGCTCGTTCCGAATCTTCTGTCGTACTACGGCAACAGCATTCGCATCGATGATCGCGATATCCCGCTCGACTACGACGTTCGTGAGGTCGAGGAGACGATCGCACCGCCGTATCGCGGCGGCGCATTCGTCGAATTTCCCGTGCAGCGCGTTCGCACCATCGTCGGCTCGGTGGTCATGAAGACGCCGGAAGGTGAGGTCATTCCGGCATTCGGCGAATTGAACGTCACCGATCGCCTCAAAACATATACCTCGCCCCTCGGCAGACACGGCGAGCTGTATCTCGAAAACGTTCCGCCGGGCACGTTCAACGGCACGGTCGAATTCAGCGGCGGCGCATGCAGCGTGGCGATCGTCGTTCCTCCGACCTCCGGTAACGTCGTGAAGCTCGGACGCCTGCCATGTATCCCAACGAGGAAAGCGCCATGAAACACGTCATCGTCTCAACTTTGATCCTGATCACATGTGCTGCGGCGTTCGGTCAGAACTGCAGTTTCAACCCCGCGCCGACAGCGCTGAACTTCGGCAATTACTCCGTGTTCTCGAGCGGCTCTCCGCAAACCGCGACGACGTCCTTCAACGTTCAATGCAGCTCGAATGGCGTACAAGTCACCGTCAGTTTCTCCCGCGGAATCAATTCAGCATCATTCAATCCGCGCACGATGAAGAATGCCGTCAGCGCGACGTTGAATTACAACATTTACACGGACGCCGCCAACACGACGATCTGGGGCGACGGCAGCGGCGGCACGGTCTCGCAGACGTACACGATGGGCCCTTCGCAAAGTACGTTGCCGGCCAACGTGCCGATTTACGCCACTGTGGCTCTCGGCGCAGACATGGCGGCGGGCGCGTTCAGCGACACGATCACCGCGACGCTCTCCTGGATTCGAGGCTCCAACCCCGCCACGACGACTGTGACGTTCGACGTCACGGCCAACGTGCTATCGGAATGCACGGTCTCGGCGTTCGCGATGAATTTCGGGACGTACGAGCCGGTCGTCGCGAATGCTGCAACACCGCTGGATTCGACATCGACGATCAACGTGTACTGCACCAAAGGCACGTCCGGAAACGTGACGCTCGACAATGGATCAAACTTTTCGGGCGGCGCGCGTCGGATGAAGAGTGCCGGCGGCGTATTTCTGACTTACGAGGTCTACAAGGATTCGTCGAGGGCGACGATCTGGAATGCAGTCAACATCAACAGCGCCACGTCCACGTCGAAGAACACTGCCCTCGGCGGAGGCTTCATCGCTTACGGGCGAATTCCGTCGGCTCAGGATGTTCCGGCCACTTCGTACAGCGACACCTTGCAGAGTGTCGTGAATTATTGAGCCGCGGCAGGCGCCCAAGCGAGTTATATAGAATGCCGGCGTGGCCGAACTTCCTGGAGTTGCGCGCGAAGCGCTCGATGTCGATGTCGTGATCGTCGGAGCGGGACCCGCTGGGCTCGCTGCCGCTTACGAACTGTCGCGGCTGATCAAGGCCCACAACGAGACCGCGGAAAAAAAACTCGAAGGAATTTCGATCGCAGTTCTCGAAAAGGGAAAAGAGGTCGGATCGCACGGCATTTCAGGCGCGGTCATGGATCCGCGGGGCATCAATGAGCTGATGCCCGACTGGCTGCAGCGGGGATGTCCCGTCGAATCGCCCGTCACCGACGACGGCTTCTGGCTGATGTCGAAGACGATGAAGCTCTCCGCGCCGATTCTTCCGCCTCCGCTTCAAAATCTTGGCAACTACGTCATCTCGCTCGGCGAATTCG
>QHVX01000047.1:0-14361 GCA_003222375.1 Acidobacteriota bacterium | reverse complement strand
GCGGCACGCTGAGCAAGCAGCTCGCCGGTATTTTCAATCTGTTCGACGGAAAGAATCCGCAGGTCTATTCGCTCGGCGTAAAGGAGCTCTGGCAACTTCCGGACGATCGCTTCGCCGCCGGCACCGTCATTCACACGATGGGATGGCCCCTCGATGCCGACACGTTCGGCGGAGGTTTCATCTATGGCATGAAGGATCGCATCGTCGATATCGGTCTGGTTGTCGGTCTCGACTACCGCAATCCGACGCTCGATCCGCAGCACGAATTTCAGCGATACAAATTGCATCCCGCCATCCGCGAAATTCTGGAGGGCGGAAAGATGATCGCGGCCGGCGCGAAAGCGATTCCGGAGGGCGGCTACTACTCGATGCCGCGCATGTACGGCGACGGCTTCATGATCGTGGGCGACTCGGCCGGCTATCTCAACGGCGCCCGCCTCAAAGGCATTCACCTCGGCATCAAATCGGGGATGCTGGCGGCGGAAACGGCGTTTCACGCGCTGCTCAACGAAAACTATTCCGCGACCCAGCTTCAGGAGTACGAAGCGCTCTTCGAAAATTCATGGTTGCGCGACGAGCTGTGGCTGCAGCGAAACTTCCATCAAGCATTCGAGTACGGTGCAATCCTTGGCATGGTCAATGCGGGATTGGGCATCGTGACGAAGGGGCGCGGCTTCGGAGTCATGAATCGCCTCGACGGCCACGCAGGACACGAGCGGATGGAACGTATCCAACGCTACTTCTCGGATGAACATCCGCATCCGCCGGAAAAGATGAAGTTCGACAATACATACACATTCGACAAAGTGAGCGATGTCTACTACGGCGGCGTCGTCCACGATGAGAATCAACCCACGCATCTGCTGATCCTCGATACCGAGGTCTGCATCACGCGCTGCACGGAGGAATACGGGAACCCGTGCTTCCACTTCTGTCCGGCAAACGTCTATGAGCCGCAACCGACTGCCGACGGGCGCGGTCGCGTGCCGTTTCTGAACTTTACGAACTGCTTCCATTGCAAAACGTGCGACATCATGGATCCTTATCAGGTGATCACCTGGGTGCCGCCGGAGGGAGGCGGGGGTCCGAATTACAAGAAACTGTGACTCCGTGATGTACGTCTCATTGAATGCAGAACGCAGAATGCAGAATTGAGAAGGCCGTGACCACGCAGCCGATCGCCGTTAACCGAACCTTCGAGAAAATCGCGACGCTTCAGGCGAACGTCGAGCGCGTCATCCGCGGAAAGTCGGAGGTGGTGCAGTACTGCATCGCAGCGCTGCTTTCCAAGGGTCACATTCTTCTCGAGGATGTTCCCGGCGTCGGCAAGACGACGCTGGCGCACGCCCTGGCGCGATCGCTGTCGCTTTCATTTCAGCGCATCCAGTTCACGAGCGATCTTCTGCCCGCCGACATCGTCGGCGTGACGGTCTACAACCAGGACCAGCAGGAATTCGAGTTCATCTCCGGTCCGATTTTCACGAACGTACTTCTCGCTGACGAGATCAATCGCGCCACGCCAAAATCGCAGTCGGCGCTGCTGGAGGCGATGAGCGAGGGCATGATCAGCATCGAAAAACGGCGCCTGCCGCTCCCCGATCCATTCCTCGTGATCGCGACGCAAAATCCAATCGAACATGTCGGAACGTATCCGCTGCCCGAATCGCAGCTCGATCGGTTTCTGATGAAGCTGACGATCGGATATCCGAATACGCTCGACGAAAAGAAATTGCTCCGCGCCGGCGGCGCGCAGGACGCGCTCGATCATCTCGAGCCCGTGCTGGAGTCGCAGGAAGTGATGGAGCTGCAGGAGCGCGTCGCGACGATCCACGTCAACGAGTCGCTCGTCGACTACCTGATGCACATCGTTCATACGACGCGCAATCATCCGGAGGTATCGATCGGAGTCTCGACCCGCGGCGCGCTGACGTACTTCAAATCGTGTCAGGCGCTCGCGATGGTCAGCGGCCGCGATTTTGTGATCCCGGAGGACATCAAACGCCTCGCGGGGCCGGTGCTGTCGCATCGCATCGTGATGAAGGACCGCCGCAGCGCACGCGGCGACTCGACCCCCGAGCAGAAGTTCATTCAACGTATCTTGGGCGAGATCCCGGTTCCGCGGTAGATGGGGTCAGGCCTACCCTTTTACCTTTTTTCTCCAGCCTGTAGAAAAAAGGATTAGAGGCGCTGAAACGTGCTGCGTTTCTTTCTACAGGCTGGAGAAAAAAGGTAAAAGGGTAGGCCTGACCCCATATGAGCTTCGAGTTTGACGGCGTCGTTAGGCTGACCAAAGTCGGCATCGCGTTTCTCATCTTCACGATCTTCATCGGATTCGCGGCCATCAACACCGGCAACAACGCGCTGTACATCGCGCTGTCGTTCATGCTCGCGTGTCTGCTGCTGTCGGGCATCGCGTCCAAGGGCGGGCTCAAGCATCTGCACGTCAACTTCGACAACATCCAGGAAGCGTGGGCCGGGCGGGCGGCGGAGGGCAGACTGCACATCGCAAACCGATCGCGGATCTGGAATGTCCGCGACATCATCGTCATTTCGTCACAATTATCATCACCAATTTTCATACCAGTTATTAATCGGCGGGACGAGGTGGAGATCGATGCACAATTTCTTTTCGAGCGTCGTGGCCTCGTGCAGGTCAATACCCTCGACCTCTATACGCGCTATCCCTTCGGATTCTTTTTCAAGAAACGGCGCGTGCGGATTCGCGGTGAGGTGATCGTCTTTCCGCGACTGCTGGACATGTCGATCGCCGACGATCGATTCCGTCCCGTCGAAGGCGAGCTGCATCCGGCGAATCGGCCGGGCATCGGAACCGACATCCATTCCTTTCGCGACTATGTGAGAGGCGATTCGATGCGCCAGGTCTATTGGCGCAAGTCGGCCAGCATGGGCCGCTGGATCATGAAGCAGACCGAGATCGAGGCCGCGCGCGTCGTCCACGTCGTCGTCGATCCGTACAAATCGCGGAGCGCATCGGACGACGATTTCGAGCAGATGATCAGCGAGGCCGCGACGTTCATCTATGACGCGCTGCATCGGAATCTCGATGTCATGCTCTCGCTTCCGCGGGCAACCTTGCGCGCCCGGGCGTCAGAATCGTCGACGCCAATTTTCCGCGCGCTGGCGCTGCTCGATCCGTCGCATGAGCCGATCGCGCAGACGATTGACCGCCACAGCGTCGTGTTCGCAGTGAGGAAAGACGATGAACGCGCGAGCGCGTGAGATCGAGCTCCTCGCGATGACGATGATGGCGGCCCTGCCGCTGTACGTCACGCAGACGATCTCGGCAGTGCCGCTGCTCGCGTTTCACATCGCGATGGCGGCGATCATGCTTCGCGTCATCACCGGCCGCAGCCCGCAGGTCATTCCCTCGGGCGTCATGCGCGGACTCGGAATCGCCTACGTCTTCTTTTACGTGATCGACGCCGCTGTCATTTCGCGAAGCGCGATTTCGGCGTCGACGCACCTCGTGCTCTTCATCGCGGTCTATCAAGCCATGGAGTCGGCGAATCGGCGCCTCGACGGGCAGCGTCTGCTCACCGCCTCGCTCATTTTCGTCGCGAGCGTCGCGACTGCAACGCACATCACGGTTCTGCCCTTCGTCGTCACCTTCGGATTCCTGCTCTTCCGGCAGCTCATTCATCTGAGCCATCAGGACAGCGTCGAACTGCTGACGGCCCGCGCGATCGAGCCGCCGTCGAATCGCGCCGCCGGGTTCTACGTCTGTGGAACCACGGTGATCGGAATTCTGCTCTTTCCGATTCTTCCCCGCGTTCGCAATCCGCTCGTTCCCGGCATGATCGGATCGCTCACTTCGGCGTCGACGGGCCTCAGCGACTCGATCAATTTCAATGAGCAGCGCAACATCGTTCCCGACGCGACAGTGGTGAGCCGCGTGTGGATGGGGCAGGAGGCGATTGCGTTCTTCACGCCGCTTCGACTGAAGGGAACGATTTACGAAGTCTTCAGGGACAACAAATGGCTGCAGGGACCGCGCGGCCTAACGCCGGTGCAGACGCGCAACGGCGCGGCGCAAATCGCGCGACCGTCGGGCTTCAACAGGCGCGCGAGCGTGCAGCAGCGATTCATCATCGGCACGCGTCTGTTCCTTCCCGTCGGTACCTTCGAAGTCATCGGCGTGCCGCAGGTTTACGAATATCCGCGCCGCGACATCTACACCGCCTGGCAGACGCGCGGCGATTTGATCAACTACGACGTCGCGATGGCGTGGACGACGAACCCGCTGCGCATCCAGCGCGTTCCGATCACGAACTATCCCGTCACGCCGGCAGTCCTCGCGATGGCGAAGCAGTTGGCGGGCGGTCAGACCGATCCGATGAAGCAGGCGGCGCGAATCGAATCGTATCTTTCGACGAAATTTCAGTACATCCCGAATCCGGCCCAGATCGGACGACGCATGACTGTCGACGATTTTCTCCTGCGCGAACATCGCGGACACTGCGAGTACTTCGCAGCCGGGATGGTCGCGCTCATGACGGCGCTCGACGTCCCGGCGCGCATCGTCGGCGGTTTCTACGGCGGCAAGCTCAATCCGCTCACCGGCTACTTCGTTGTCCGGCGCGAAGACGCGCATGCGTGGGTCGAGGTGTACGACGGCAACGGTTGGCGCACGTTCGATCCGACGCCGGCCGACCTCCGCCCTGGAAATGCGCAAAGCGGCTTGCTGCGCGCGTATGCCTCGGCGCTCAACGATTCGGTGAATTACTTCTGGGACCGCTACATCCTGACCTTTGGCCTCGGCGACCAGATCGCGCTGGCGGCGGAGCTCTTCGGCAGAGCGCGCAACATGCTGGTCGGCGCGAGGCACTCGGCCCGCCGCACCGCAGCGCAGGTTTTCAGTCTGCGTTATCTCCTCATCGTCGCAGGCTTCGTAGCGTTTGGAATGATTCTCTACTTGATCGCGCAGCGCCGCCGTCCGGCGTTCGAGCTCCTGCGAAATCATCTCCGCACCTGCGGCATCGAGGTCGGACCATCGATGACGATGGAAGAAGCGCTGATCGAGCTGCATCGAACGCAACCGGAAATCGCGGCCGCGTTTGCGCCGCTCATCGCGCTGTACGAGGAAGAGCAGTTCTCGCCCCATCCGGTGGCTGCGCGAGAATTGATTCGGCAGCGGTTGCACGAATTGACCGTTAACCGTTAACGGTTAACGGTAGGCAATCTGCGCGGATGCGCGATCAGATCAATCATCTCGCGCACCGCTCTGTCCAACCCGACCAGCGCGGCACGCGCGACGATCGAATGCCCGATGTTCAGCTCCTCGATGTCTTCGTTGACGGCGATGGCATCGATGTTTCGATAATTCAAACCGTGCCCGGCGAGAACGATGAGTCCCATTTTCCGGGCCGCCTTGGCAGCAGTGTTGATCTTCTCCAGCTCTGCGCTCCAGCTTCCGCGAATCCAACCCTCAGTGAATTTGCCGGTGTTGATCTCGACCTTCGGCGCGCGAATTTTTTGACACTGCCGGATCTGCTCGAGATCGGGATCGACGAAGATCGAGACGTCGATTGCCGAATCGATCAATTGCCGGACGATCTTCTCGAGATTCCCGGCGTGCAAAACGACATCGAGTCCGCCTTCGGTCGTCAACTCATCGCGGCGTTCGGGGACGAGCGTCACCTGATGCGGCTTGATCGTCTGGGCAACGCGCACCATTTCGGGCGTGCCCGCCATTTCGACGTTGAGATGTGTTGAAACGGTGCGGCGCAGAATCTCGACGTCACGGTCCTGAATGTGACGCCGATCTCCGCGCAGATGCACCGTGATTCCCTGCGCGCCGGCGAGCTCGCAGAGGACCGCCGCCGCGACCGGATCGGGCTCGTCGGACTTGCGCGCCTCGCGAATAGTCGCGATGTGGTCGATGTTGACTGCCAAGCGCATGAGGTTAGGTTAACAGTTAAACCATGCTTTATCGCTTCGAAGACACCGAGAAGTGCTACGGCCCGCACGACGTGTTGCGCGGCGTGACGTGGCAGCACAATCCGGGTGAGAAGGTCGGCCTCGTCGGCCGCAACGGCGCAGGGAAGACGACGCTCTTCAAACTTCTCTTGAAGGAAGAGGAGCCCGATCGCGGCGAAATCATTCGCGCTTCGGGCCTGACGATTGGTCACGTCAGCCAGCACCTCGACGCCGAGGAAGGCATGACGCTATTCGACTACGTCGAGACGGCGTTCGCGGAGGTGCTGGCGATCGAGCAGAAGATGCGCGCAATCGAGCACGATCTGTCGGACACGGCGCGCGAAGATCACAATCGTCTTCTCGAAAAATATTCCGAGCTGCAGCACGACTACGAGCACGCGAATGGCTACACGCTGCACGCCGAGGTCGAGCGCGTGCTGAGCGGCGTCGGATTCGAGAAGTCGGATTGGGAGCGGCCGATCCATGAGTTCAGCGGCGGGCAGCAGAACCGCGCCATGCTCGCGCGGGTGCTGCTCACCAAAGTCGATCTGCTGCTGCTCGACGAGCCGACGAATCATCTCGATCTCGACGGCATCGAGTTTCTCGAAGAGTTCCTGCAGTCGTTCAAAGGAAGCTTCCTCCTGATTTCGCACGACCGGACATTTCTCAATCGCACGATCGAGAAGATCATGGAGCTGGCGCACGGCAAATTGATCGAGTATCACGGCAACTACGAACGCTTCCTGCAACTGCGCCAGGAGCGCGTCGAGAAAATGGCGGTCGATTACGAACGGCAGCAGGAGTTCATCGAGCGCACGCAGGAGTTCATCCGCCGCAATATCGCGGGACAGAAAACCAAGCAAGCGAAGTCGCGCCGGAAGATGCTCAATCGACTCGATGAGCTCGAGCGACCCGAGACCGACGAAACTTTTGCGAATTTTCGGCTGGAGGCCGGTCCGCGCTCCGGCGCGATCTCCTTGACCGTCGACCGCGTCACTGCCGGCTACGAAGACACACCGATCGTCAACAATCTCAGCATGGTCATCCGTCGCGGCGAGCGTTACGCGATCATGGGCCCGAACGGATCGGGCAAATCGACGCTGCTGAAGACTTTCGCGGGACGTCTGCAGCCATTGAGCGGCACGATCGCGTACGGACACAACGTCCACGTCGGCTATTACGATCAAACGTTAGGCGATCTCGATCCGAAGGGCAGCGTAATCGACGAGGTCTGGAATCTCGATCATTCGCAGACCGAGGAGCAGGTGAGGAGTTATCTGGCGCAGTTTTCGTTCTTCGATGACGACGTGTTCAAGAAAACGCGCGACCTTTCGGGCGGCGAGCGTGGAAGATTGGCGCTCGCGAAGATCATGTACGCCGGCGGAAATCTGATGCTGCTCGATGAGCCGACGAATCATCTCGATGTCTACACGCGAGAAGCGCTGGAAGCGGCGCTGGAGAGATTCACGGGGGCGCTCGTCGTGGTGTCGCACGATCGCTACTTCATCGATCGCGTCGCCGAGAACATCCTCCTCGTCGAGGATGGCCGACCCCTCACCCCTGCCCTCTCCCCGGGAGAGGGTGGTCCCGCGACGCGGGACCGGGTGAGGGGCGCGCAGAGCAGAAAAAGCGCGACCGCCGCCTCAAGAAAATCAACGAGGAGATCGCGACGCTCGAGGAGCGCATTGCAGCCGCCGAGCGCGAACGCGAGCGCAACGATCTGATGCTATGCAACGAAGAGGTCTATCGCGATGGTGAGCGCACGAAGAAGATTCAGGCGCAGAATGCCGATCTGAAGGCGATGATCGAGCTGCTGTACGGCAAGTGGGAAGCGCTGGCGAAGGAAAAAGAGTCGTGAAGGCGTCGATCATCGCGGTCGGCTCGGAGATGCTCGGGCCGACGCGCCTCGACACGAATTCGCTGAAGATCACGGCGGCCTTCGAGGATTTCGGGGTGACGGTCGTTCGCAAGAGTGTCGTCGGCGACGTTCTCCGCGATCTGGTCGATGAGATCCGCTACTGCCTCGATCACTCCGACCTCCTCGTCATTACCGGAGGCCTCGGTCCCACCGAGGACGACATGACGCGCGACGCGCTGGTGGAGGCATTCGGGCTGCAGATGGAGATCGATCAGTCGATCGTCGATCGGATCGAAGCGCGATTCAAAGCGCGCGGCTGGAAGATGCCCGAGGTCAACAAGCGGCAGGCGAATGTTTTTCGCGGACAGACGACGCTGCGCAACGAGCGCGGCACCGCACCCGGGTTTTTTCTGGCCGCCAAAGGAAAAGACATTTGGGTTTTTCCAGGAGTGCCGCACGAGCTGGAATGGATGATCGAGACGTACCTCGTGCCGTGGCTGCAGCAGAAGAGGGGCGGACGCGCGCGGCAGCGCCGCGTTCTGAAAATCGCGGGGATGACGGAATCGGGCGTCGAAGAAAAGTTGAAGCCGTACTACGACGCGCACAATCACGAGCCTCTGACGATTCTCGCGACCAGCGGCACGATCGAGTTGCATCTCATCGCCGACGGCAGTGATGCTCAGTCAGTCATTGCAGGGCGTGAAAAAGAATTAGTAACGATATTTGGTGACAAAATTTACGGCTACGACGGTGACTCGCTCGAATCCGTAATCGGACGTTTGCTTCTCGAGCATCAAGCGACGGTTTCTGTCGCAGAGTCATGTACCGGCGGTTTGCTGGCGTCGCGTATCACCGATGTGCCGGGAAGCTCCGGCTATTTCATGGGCGGCGCGGTGACGTACACCGCCGACTCGAAGATGTTCATCGCGGGCGTCGATCCGGCGCTGATCCAGCAATTCGGGGAAGTCTCCGAGCAAGTGGCTGTCGATCTGGCCAAGGGCGTGCGGCGGCGATTTCACACGACGTACGGCATTGGCGTGACTGGCATCGCGGGACCCGGTGGGGGAACGGAGCCCAAGCCCGTTGGCACGGTGCACATCGCGGTGGCGGATTCCGATCGCTACGAGCACCGCAAGCTGTTCTGGCCGACCACACGCTCGCTCTTCAAGTGGTTTGCCACGAATTCGGCGCTCGACCTGTTGCGGCTCTACTTGACTCGTGCGCACTAGGCGCATAAATTGTGTGTATGAGACGCACAAATGTCATTTTGGACGAGAAGTTGTTGGAGGAGGCGCACCGCAAAAGCGGCGAAAGGACCTACTCCGCGACCATCAATCGCGCGCTGCAGGAGTTGATCCGGCGAGTCACGGTCGAAGAGGGCATCAGGTTGATGGGCGGAAGTGGATGGTGGGAAGGCGACTTAGCCGAAATGCGGCGAGGCCGGGAATTCGACTTTCCGGATGAGATTCGCGACGCTCCGGTTCCGAAGACTCCGAAGCCGAGAAAGCGTCGTCGTGGTTCTCGTTGATTCATCGCTTTGGGTTGCGCACCTGAAACGTTCCATGCTCGAGGACCATGTTTTGCTTTCGGACGTCTCTACCTGCCTGCCGATCGTCCAGGAAGTCCTGCAGGGCATTCGCGATGAACATGGCTACTTCGTTGCGCGGACGACGCTCTATGCGCTTCCCATGCTCGAATCACCGCTCTCATCGGAGGTTTTCGAAGAAGCAGCTCAGATCTATCGAACCGGTCGCGCCACCGGCTTCACGATTCGATCTCCATTCGATTGCCTGATCGCCGCCTGCGCGATCCGCAACGATACGTCGCGCTGTAGCCACGATCGATTCGCGCAGCGACGGCGGCTCGATGATCTCCACCTGGTCGCCCACGCCTAACAGCACGGTCCGCGCGACTTCCTCAGCATCGAAGTGCAGGCACACGCGATCGCCGGCAACTTCATCGATCGCGCCGAAGCGGATCATTTTGCGTAACCACTCCACGACCGGCGGCGCGGCGCGAATGACAACATTGAATCGCGGCAGGCGATCTTTGAATCGCGCCGATGACTCTTCCCAGAATCGTTCGAGATCGAAATCGGCAGGCCGATTGAACGTTTCCTCGAGGATCGTCGCCTCCTGCACACGCGATACGCGATAGCTCCGAATCGAGCCTTCGATCTGCGAGACGAGATACCAGATGCTGCCTTTCGCGACCAGGCCTAGCGGATCGAGGACGCGTTCGGACGCACACGCGTCGCCGTAGAGGATGCGCACTTTGCGCTCGCGCCAGACAGCATCCTGCAGCAGCGGAAGATGCGGCACCTGCTCGTTGCTGCGACTCCATCCGGTGACATCGATGTAGATGCAGCTCCGCGTTGCGTTGATTGAACTTTGGAAGGACGAGCTTCAGGTTCGCAAGCAGCTTCTCCGGTCGCGTCACGAGCAGCGCCTGAAGTTCGGCCTCACTGAGCCCGGTCAGATTCGCGCGGAAGCCTTCCATGAGACTCCAGCCGCCTCCCACCCCGCGCTCCGCGACCACCGGCACTCCAGCGGCGCCGAGGGATTCCATGTCGCGGTGGACGGTGCGCTGGGAGACTTCGAGGCGCGTCGCGAGCTCGCGGCTGGTGATGCGGCCGTGAAGCTGAAGTTGCAGAAGGATCGAGAGTAAACGGTCCGCTCGCATCGATTCGAAATATGACACAACGTGTCATGAATTGGAACCGATATTAAGTTCCATGAAAACGCTGGAAGGACAGGTCGCAGTCGTCGCGGGTTCCGCGCGGGGCGCAGGTCGCGGAATCGCGTGCATGCTGGGCGAAGCCGGCGCCACGGTCTATTGCACGGCGCGGAGCACGCGCGGCAATCTCGTCACAAAGAAACGTCCCGAGACAATCGATGAGACCGCGGAGCTGGTCACCGCGCGCGGCGGCGTGGGGATCGCGGTGCGCGTCGATCATACGAAGCCGAACGAAGTCGAGAAGCTCTTCGATCGCATCAAGCGCGAGCAAGGCCGGCTCGACATCCTCGTCAACAACGTCAACGGCGACGCGCTGTATCAGTGGAAACGCGCCTGGGACATCTCGCTCGACGTTGGACTCGAGATCCTCAAGGCGGCGATCTACTCGCACATCGTGAACGTGCACTACGCCGTTCCTCTGATGCTCGAGAAGAAGAAAGGCTTGATCGTCGAGATCACCGATGGCGACGGTTTTTACTATCGCGGAAATCTCTACTACGACCTCACCAAGACGACGGCCATCCGGCTCGCGATGGACTTCGCGACCGAGCTGCGGAAGAAGAATGTCGCGTGCGTTGCGATCACGCCAGGCTTTTTGCGATCGGAGGCTGTGCTCGAAACGCTGCACGTCAAGGAGTCGAACTGGCGTGACGCGATCAAGCGACGGCCGGAGTTCGCCGAGTCGGAGACGCCGAACT
Organism: Acidobacteriota bacterium; assembly: GCA_003222375.1. Lineage (GTDB taxonomy): Bacteria > Acidobacteriota > Thermoanaerobaculia > Gp7-AA8 > Gp7-AA8 > Gp7-AA10. Next base: position 3,132 of record QHVX01000047.1, on the reverse strand, counting down.
ACGTCGGACGCGCCATCGCGGCGTTGGCCGCCGATCCGAAAGTGATGAAGAAATCGGGACGCGTCTTCAATTCCGCGGAGCTCGCGCGCGAATACGGCTTCGTCGACATCGACGGACGCTCGCCGAAGATCTGGGAATGGATCGCGGACTCGAAGTTCCGCTACAAGAAAATTGATGATGGTTTTTATTCATATTTCGACATGGACTACGACTTCCTGGCGAAGGAGGTCAAGAAACTGCAGAAGGAGATCGCCGGCGCTGCGTCATGCTGAGCGAAGCGAAGCATCTCGCTCGAGAGATCCTTCGCTGCCGCTCAGGATGACGAATCACCCCTTCTTGAGCAGCAGCACATTGGTGATGACATCGTTGTAGAGCACGACGATCATCAAGGCCGCCAGAAGCGCGAAGCCGACCTGCTGCACGCGCTCTTTCACGCGTATCGACAGGTCGTGGCCGACCACGCCTTCGACGAGCAGAATCATGATGTGGCCGCCGTCGAGGACCGGGATGGGGAGCAGATTCATGATGCCGAGCTGCAGCGAGATCATCGCCATGAGCGCGATGACCTCCATCCAGCCGCGGCGGAACATTTCGCCGGAGATGCGGGCGATTGAGATCGGACCGCTGAATTCCTTCACACTCGCCTCACCGCGTACGAGACGGCCGAGCGTGATGAACGCGTACTTCAGCATTTTCAAGTTCTGATCGAAGCTGTCGCGCAGCGCCGGGATCAGCGAGAGCTTTCGGATCTCGGTCGGTGGCAGGAAGCCGCGATATGGATCCTGAGCCTCCGATTTGACCGCCGGCAGCACCATCCGCAACCGCTGCGCGCCGCGCACGACATCAAGCGTAATCGGCGCGCCTTTCGCCTGATTGAAGACCTCGTCCAGTTGCGCCAGTTGCGTCACCGGACGTCCGTTCGCGGCGACGATCACGTCGCCCGGTCGCATCCCCGCCTGCGCGGCTGGAGAATTCGGCCGCACGCGGCCGACGGCGGCATCAATCCATGGACGAATTCCCGCGCGGCCGACGGGTCCGTACTCGCTGTTCTCGCGATCGGGTGTCATCGTCGTCGCGTGACGCACGCCGTTGCGGATGTACTCGACGTGCAACGGTGTCGCGGCGTGCAGGCTGATCGCCATGCGGAGATCGTCCCAATTGTTGATGGATTCGCCGTTGATCGCGACGATGCGATCGCCGATTTGCAATCCCGCGCGGGCCGCCGGCTTGCCCGGGCTGACTTCGCCGATCATCGGCTTCACGATCAGCGATTCGGTGCCCGCCATGCTGATGACAGCGATGAACACCAGCGCGATCAGCAGATTCATGAACGGGCCCGCAAAGAGGATCAGGAATCGCTGCCACTTCGGCTTCGAAAGGAACTCGTCCGGATCGCCGGGCCGATTGTCCTCGGGCGTATCTCCGGCCATGCGAACGTATCCCCCAAGTGGAATCAGCGAAACGCGGTAGTCCGTGTCGCCTTTTCGGAAGCCGAACAGTCGCTGTCCGAATCCGAATGAGAAGACCAACACCCGCACGCGGAACAACTTCGCGACGAGGAAGTGGCCGGCCTCGTGCGTGAAGATCAGGAACCCAAGGACGAGAACGAACGCGAAAAGGTTGGTGGCAACGTTGGACGCGATCATGGTTTTCGGGTCAGTGCAACATCAATTCCGCGCGCTTCGTTCCTGGCCCACGTGTCCCAATGCAAAGCATCGTCGACAGAAGAGATTGCGCTGACCTCACGGGAATGCCTGCCCAGCACACGGCTCACGATTTCGACGATTGACGTGAAGGAAAGTTCGCCGGCCAGGAAACGCTCGACGGCCACCTCATTGGCGGCGTTGAGAACCGCCGGCATCGAGCCGCCGCTCCGGCAGGCCTGATACGCGAGTTCGACGGCCGGGAAGCGGTGCGAATCGACCGGCAAAAATTCGAGCGTGCGAATCTTTGCGAGATCGAGGCGTGCAAAGGGTCCCGTGATGCGGTCGGGATACAGCAGCGCGTACTGAATCGGAAACTTCATGTCGGTAGTCGAGAGCTGTGCCATGATCGAGCCGTCAACGTACTCGACCATCGAGTGCACGATCGACTGTGGATGAATGAGGATATCGATGCGATCGGGCGCCATCGCGAACAGATGATGCGCCTCGATCACCTCCAGGCCTTTGTTCATCATGGTGGCCGAGTCGATCGAGATTTTGTTGCCCATGCGCCACGTCGGATGCGCCAGCGCGGCTTCGATGGTGATGTCGCCGAACGTCGAAAGATCGCGCTTGAGAAACGGACCCCCCGAAGCGGTCAGAATGATCCGCAGCACTTCTTCACGGCCGCCGCAACGGAGCGCCTGATGCACGGCGTTGTGTTCCGAATCGACGGGCAGAATCTCGCCGCCGTTCTCACGCGCGGTCTTTGTCATGACGTCGCCGGCCGCCACGAGCACCTCTTTGTTCGCGATGCCGACGCGCTTGCCGGCCTTCAGCGCCGCGTGCACCGGTGGAATGCCGGCGGCGCCGACGATTGCCGCGATGACAACATCCGCGCTGCCAAGCGATGCCACGGCGCACGCGCCCGCGTCGCCATGCACGATGTCAACCTCTGCGTGCGTGAGTTGCCGCAGCCTTTCGACATCGCGAAGCTCGCGGACCGAAACGACCTCGGGACGATATTGCGCGACTTGCTGCGCCAGCAGGTCGATGTATCCGGCAGCCAGCGCCACGACGGTCAGCTCGTCGCGAAAGGCGTCGACCACCGCAAGCGTGTTGCGGCCGACCGAGCCGGTGCTTCCGAGGATCGCGACGCGCTTCATGCAGACATGATCCTAAAGCTGCTGAAGCCGTTTTGGATCAGGACCCAGTAAACGTACAGGATCGGCGCGGTGTAAAAGACCGAATCGAAACGGTCCAGGAGGCCGCCATGCCCGGGGAAGAGCGCCCCGGAGTCTTTCACCGATGCCGAGCGTTTCCACATCGACTCCGCCAGATCGCCGATGACACCTGCGATCGAGAGGATGATTCCCGCGATGATCGCGTGTGTCAGCGGGAAGGCCGGAAAAAATGTGAAGTGAACGATGACGGCCGTCAGCACGGATACGGCAATCCCGCCGACGAGCCCTTCGATTGTTTTCTTGGG
>QHVX01000046.1 GCA_003222375.1 Acidobacteriota bacterium | reverse complement strand
ACGCTTATGCCCGGCCTGTGGGACATGCACGTTCATCTTCAGCCGGATGCGGGCTTGTTCGACATCGCCGCCGGCGTGACGACCGTGCGCGACATGGCCAACGACATCGATTTCCTGATGGAACAGAAAAAGCGGTTCGATGCCGGCACAGAGATCGGGCCACACATCATCGCTGCCGGATTCATGGACGGACCGGGACCGTACGCCGGCCCGACTAAGATTCTCGTCAACAGCGAAGACGAAATCCGATCGGCAATCGATCGCTACAAGAAACTCGGGTACGAGCAGATCAAGATCTACAGCTCGATACGTCCCGAGCTCGTTCCCTTCATCACCCGCTACGCGCACCAGAACGGCTTACGGGTCAGCGGCCACATTCCGGCGCAGATGTTCGCCGATCAGGCCGTGCAGCAAGGCTACGACGAGATCCAGCACATGAATTTTCTCTTTCTCAACTTCATGCGCGATGTGCTCGAGACGCGCACGCCCGCGCGGTTCACCGCGGTCGCCGAGCGCGGTGCCGATCTCGATCTGCGATCGCCCGACGTTGGGGCATTCATCGAACTTCTAAAATCCAAATCCATCGTCAGCGATCCGACTCTCAGCGTTTTCGAAAGTCTGTTCACCGATCGGCCGGGCGTGATGTCGCCCGTGTTCGCGGAGGTCGCCGACCGGTTTCCTCCGCAAGTCCGCCGCGGCTTCCTCACCGGCGGCTTACCCGTGCCTGAAGGCAAGGACGCGCGCTACCGGGCGTCGTTTCAAAAGATGTTGCAGTTCGCGAAGCTCCTCTACGACTCCGGCGTGAGGATTGTGGGCGGGACGGACGGCATGGCGGGCTATCAGCTTGCGCGCGAGCTGGAGTTGTACGTCGACGCCGGCATCCCCGCTCCTGCAGTCCTGCAGATTGCAACCATCGGCGCAGCGCGCGTGATGAAGCACGACGGCGACTCGGGATCGATCGAGCCCGGAAAGCTCGCCGACGTTATCCTCATCGATGGCGATCCGACAGCCGACATCCACAAACTGCGCAACGTGACGACCGTGATTCGAGGGGGAATTGTGTTCGATCCGCGAGAGATTGAACGCGAGATCGGCATCGCGAGCCGCTGACGATTGCGCCGCGTTTCCGCTTGCGCCAGCACGAACAGGACGTTCGTGCCCCACCCCTGAAAGCTTCCTTGAATCCTACCGGGTCCGAGGAGAATAGCAGAATTTCACCGCAGCGTCACAACGTTGCGGGATGCAATGTCGCGCAAAGCGATCGTCATTCTGTCCGCCGCGGTCCTGCTTGTGATCGGCGTCACATTCGTCGGCGGGTGGTATTTCCTCAAGCGGACCCGCCATGCCGTGACGGAAGTATTTACTCCGCACGAAGAACAGGTCGATTTGACCGCGCTCGTCACTCGCGTACGGGCCCTCAACCGCCTCGAGACAGCGTCGATGCGTGTCGTACACGTGAGCACCGTCACACAGTCGTACCAGTACGTTCCCGACGGTCTTACCGGCGATCAGCTCACATTCCTCGCGGCCGGCGACGTCATCGCGGGAATCGACCTCTCCCAGCTCCGGCAGGAGGATGTCAGCCGGGAGGGCGACGGCACGATTGTGGTCCGCCTCCCGCCCCCCCAGGTCCTGGTGACGCGCCTCGACAACCGCGAGTCGCATGTGATCAACCGCAAGACCGGGCTGCTGCGCCGCGCTGACGTGCACATGGAAGGCCGAGCGCGGCAGTACGCCGAGCAGGGCATCCGCAATGAGGCCGTGAACAAAGGGATTCTGAGCCTGGCCTCACAGAACGCCGAGGTCAAGGTCGCCGAGTTGCTCCATATGTTCGGCTTCCAGCGGGTGCGTTGCGAGGCTGCGCAAGCATCGCCTTCGCGAGGCTGATCGCCTTGCGCAGCGCAGCGGCTTTGTTCACCGATTCGTTGTACTCGTACGCCGGGTCGGAGTCGTAGACGATACCGCCGCCCGCCTGCACGTAGGCGCGGTCGTGCGTCAGAACAGCCGTGCGGATCGTGATTGCGGAATCGAGATTACCGGAGAATCCGAAGTAGGCCACCGCGCCGCCATACGGGCCGCGGCGACTTTTTTCAAATCGATCGATCAACTCCATCGCGCGAATTTTCGGCGCACCGGTCAGCGTTCCGGCCGGGAAGCACGACAGGAACGCGTCGACAGAGGTTCGATCGTCGCGAAGCTGTCCATTCACGTCGGTGACGAGATGCATCACGTGGCTGTAGCGCTCGACGTAGCAGAACCTGGTCACGTTCACCGATCCACTCTTGCAGACGCGGCCGAGGTCGTTGCGGCCGAGATCGACGAGCATGAGGTGCTCGGCGTTTTCCTTCGGATCGGCGAGCAGCGCCGCTTCGAGCTGCGCATCTTCCTCGCGTGTCGCGCCGCGCCACCGCGTGCCGGCAAGCGGACGCGTCTCTGCGATGCCATCCTCCACGCGCACGAGCATCTCCGGCGATGCGCCGACTAACGTGCATTCGGCCGTTCGCAGCAAGAACATGTACGGCGAAGGATTCACCGACCGCAGCGCCCGGTACAGCGTCAACGCCTCGGCCGTCGGATACTCCGTCTCGAAGCGCTGCGAGAGAACGATCTGGTAGATCTCGCCGGCCGCGATCTCCTCTTTTGCTTCGCGGACCATCGCTTCGAAGTCGGGGCGCTCGAAGTTCGATCGCAAGTCGACTTGCTCGACGTCGGCCGGCATCTGAAAAAGATCGACGGAAGCATTGCGCAGCTTCTCGACGGCACGATCGAGCCGCGCCTCCGCTTCTGCGATGGATGCACCCGGATCTTTCGTAAATATATTTGATACTAAATACAATCGCTGTTTAATATGATCAAATACCGCAACATTATCGAAGAACAGCAATGTCGCGTCGGGGATGCTGAGATCGTCCGGATGCGAGTCGGGGATGCGCTCCGTCCAGCCCGCGACGCCGTGGCCGAAGAACCCCACCGCGCCGCCGCAAAATGGCGGAAGAAGATGTTCGTTGTAGACGCGGAGGGGATGCAGCTCCTCCTTCAGCAGGCCGGCCGGATCGGGAGTATTGCGATCGAATTTCAGAGTGCGGCGCGGATTGAATCCGACGAAGGAGTGGCGGCCGAGGTTCTCACCGCGCTCGACGGACTCGAAGAGAAAGGCGTCATTGGTATCGCCCGAAAGCGCCGCGAAAGCTGCGACCGGCGTCAGTGCATCGGCGCTGAGCTCCCGCACGATGGGGACGATGTCGTAATCGCGTCGCAGCTCGTCGAGATTCATCGAAAGGCCTCCAGGAACAAGGCATTCTGACGAATTGCCTGTGCCTGGAGAAGTTGTAGGCCACCACGATCATACGCTGCCGCGATGGTCGTCATGCCCGACGGAATGGGGACGTGAACACCAGGCGGCAGCGTATCGACGACGAGATCGCCCTTGAACGACGACAAATTGTCGAGCGGCTCGGCGCCAAATTTCGGGTTGCGATTGTAGAGGCGCACTTCCTTGCCGCCGCGTCGCAGCGCGACGATCGCCGCCCGCGCTGTCGCTCCCGCCCCGGCAACGGCCGCACGCCGTGCGTGGACGCCGCGAAGCAGGATCTCGAAGCCATCGACGTCGGTGTTGTCGGCGATCACGCCGATTTTCGTCCTCACCAGCGTGTTGGCGGCCTCGGCTTCGTATGCGTTAGGCCGGATATCGGCACCGATGCGTTTCGCAAACGCGAGCGCATCGGCTTTGAACGGCGCCGTTACGCTCAGGCCTGCGATGCGTCCGCGTTGGAACGCCTCCGCGATCTCGTCGAATGTCTCGAAAGACGCGATCGTGTACGCGCCCGGCACTCGATTCTTTCGAAACAGCGGATTGTGAATCGCGGGCGACAGGCTGTGACCGGCCGGATTTCCCGCGATCGCGAAGATTTTCTCGGGCTTCGGCAATTTGCGATCGCCGTAGATGGGAAGCACACGCTCCAGCGACAACTGTCCCGGCGCTGCAATGCCCGCAAAAAATAACTCCGATCCGAAAAATGGCGCGAGGATTCGCGAATAGAGTCCGTGCTCGCCCATCCCGATGATCGTCAGTCCCGGTTTGATCGCCGCGAGCAGAGCGTCGTTTTCGCGAAGCGTGAGTGGTGTAACCGCGATCTTCGTATGGGCGCAGCCAAAGGCAGTCATCGCGTCGATGAGCGGATTGAGGTCAGGCATGTCCTCGAAGTCGTGAAACGAAAGAACAGTTCGCCTCGGATCTTTGATCTTCCGACCGTATTCGACGTCAACGAAGCCGAGGTCGGTCTCCGGAGGGTCGCCGCCGCGATTTGTGAAAATGATCGGCTTGGCGGTCGCTCCGCAAAAGGCGGGAAAGTCGCCCGTTCCGCCGAAGGCGTCCAGTCGCACTTCGATCATGTCGTGATCGTCGCGCAGCGAGCGAATCGCGTCGATGGCGGCATCCTGCGTCGGTTCGTAGATGGTGACGACGAGCTGCACTTCGGGAGTGTACGCTGTGGTCATGCGCCCCGAGCGCACCGAAGCGATCATCCTGAACACATTTCCGGCGCGCGAGCGCGACAAGCTGGTCGTCTTTCTCACGCCCGATCACGGCAAGAAAAAAGGTTGGGCTTACGGCGCGCGGAGCTTGAAAAGCCGATTCGGCGCGGCGCTCGAGCCGCTCGCGAAAGTCAAAATCGGATTCATCGAGCGCGAATCGGAGGAAGTCGTCCGGATCGAATCGGTCGATCTGATCCGATCGCTGTTTCCGGCGCAGCAGAATCTGGTGAGCAGCGTGGCGGCCTCGTACATCGCGGAGACGGTCGACACGTTCGCACAGCCGGACGATCCGGCGGACCTCATCTATCGGCTTCTCGATCGAACAACGGCGGCGCTGCTGGAAGGCGCGGATCCGGTCGCCGTCGTCGCGTACGCCGAGATTTGGACCCTCCGCCTCGCCGGCATTTTGCCTCCGCTCGACAACTCGATCGAAGCGCTCATCCGCCTGCCGGTCGAGGAATTTGTCGGTCGTCAACCGAAAGTCGCGCTCCGCGCGATGCGCCTGACCGCCGCCAAAGTCCGCCGCGAATTCCTGGGCTACGAGCTGAAGTCGTACGACATTCTGGCCGGCGTGATCGCTTAAGCCAGCACCCCACCCCGCCCTTCGGCAATGAGCCCACGCCCGTGGTAGTGAAATTCGTTGAGGGAATCCAACAGCAGCAGCCGGCGCTCGATGCGCTCCTCGTCCGCGCGCGTGTAGACGGTCGCTTCGAGGAAGGCGGTGCCGTCACTTCGAAACTCGACCGACGGAAGAAACGACGCGACGAGCGCACGCACGATCTGCGGTGATTGCATTCGTCGTAGCGCGGCATCGTATTCATCCGATGACGCGATCACGGTCGTCATGCGCCACGACGGCGAGCCGATAATTTCCGAGATCACGAGCCAATATTCGAAGACTGCCGGCGGCGTGCGATCGACTTCGAAATACTTGAAAAGAGGTTCTTCGGGAACAACGAACGGAACGCTGATGTCGCCGTCGAGCTGATACTGCACGCGGCCGTCGAGGCGAACTCCCTCCGCATACTCGAGGAGCGCCGAAGCGAGAATTTCGAGATGGGAAGTCGGCAGAGTCTCGCCGGGAACGAAGCTATCTCGAAATTGCGCGGCGGCCAGCTCGTGTGCGCGTGCGATGCGATCGCGGATGCGGCTCACTTCGGTGATTGCAACAATCGTCATCCTGAGCGTAGCGAAGGATCTCAAGATGGCGAGAGTGTCGCAAGCTGAGATCCTTCGCCGTCTGCGCGACTCAGGATGACGACTAGCGCACTTGCTTGAGGCGCGCCACAAACGCCTGCGGATTTTCGAACCCGGTCAGCCGCTGCGCATTCAGTTCGCGGCCGGCCGAATCGAGAAAGACCAGCGTCGGAACGCCCACGATCGCGTATTGTTTCGTGAGCTTCTGAACCGCCGGATCCTCGTTGTTCGTGAGATCGGCTTTGACGCGAACGAATCGGTCGAGCTCCGCGGCTACTGCCCGATCGCTGAAGGTCTTCTCGTCCAGCTCTTTGCAGGGCAGGCACCAGTCAGCATAGAAGTCGATGATGACGGGCTTGCCGGCATTCGTGATCGTCTTCGTGTCGTATTTCTGCCACTGCACGATCGCGCCCTTCGTGCGCGGCACGACGAATGCCGCGCCGAGGATCAGCAACAGGCTCGCGCACGCAAGACGCAGCACGCGTCCTCGTACGCCGCGGCTCAAAAACAAGAACACTGCGCCGACGAGCAGACTGGCGGCGACGCCCCAGCGAAATGCGTCGTCGCCGATGAGCGGCCGGAGGAAGTAGAACGCCATCGCGATGAGAACAAAGCCCATCGCTTTCTTGACCTGCACCATCCATTCGCCCGGACGCGGCATTGCGCTCAGCGCAACCAGATAAGGCGAGCCGAGGCCGAGGGCCAGGGAGCCGAACATGACGAATCCGATGACCGGCTTTCCAATCCCCGCAACAAGCGTAAAGAGCGCGACGACAACCGGTCCGACGCACGGCGCGGCCACAATGCCCACGAAAAGTCCCATCACCGCCGCCCCCGCCAACCCGGCCCGTCCCCCCGACCTGTTCGCGATGAACTTCGGCACCGTCATTTCCCACGCCCCGAACATCGACGATGCCAGCACCAACATCAGCAGCGCCAGTCCGATCAGCACCGCCGGATGCTGCAGCCACGATCCGAACAATTTGCCGGAAAGCGCAGCCGCTACGCCTAACACGGAATACATCACGACGAGACCGGCGACGTAAGACGCGGACAGCGCGAGACGTCGCGAGCGGCGGCCGTCGCTCTGCATCGCGAAGAATCCGATGGTGATCGGAATCATTGGAAACACGCACGGCGTGAGGTTGAGCGCCAGGCCGCCGACAAAAAGGATCAGCAGCGTCAGCGGAAGACCGTGCGACAGAAATGTGCTGGTGATCCTGTCTTTCGGGGCGGCGGAGAGGGGCGTGAAGTTGGTGTAGGGCCGGCTCTCAGCCGGCCTGGACCGGCTGAGAGCCGGTCCCACGTTGCTCAACGAAATCGCGATCGTCGCGTTTCGTGGAGGCAGGCAGACGGTGTCGTTGCATGCCTGATAGTGCAACTTGGCAGTGATGGTCTGTGCGGCGGTCCTGGCAGTGAATCCAATCGGAATCGATCCTTCATAAACCGCGAGCTTCGTACCGCCGCTGAACGTGAAGCTCTTGATGGTGTGCGGTGGAAAGTCGGCCTTCACAAGTTCAGCGTTTTCCAGCGACAACGTCGTGGGAATCGCGAAGGATTCGAGAGGGTGCGCCGAGTTGACGTGCCATCCCTTCTCGATTTCAGCGGTGATGACGCCGCGTACTTCATCGCCGTTTTTCTGATGGATCGCAGCGGTCAGCTTGACGAGATCATTTTGAGGAACCGGCGAACCGAACTGCGCCGGAAGCGCGGCCGCGACAAAAGATGCGATGACTGCGAAGAGTGGCGCGCGCACCGGCTACTGCTGCTTGACGCGCTGCTCGAGTTGCGGCAGGACGACGTCGACATTCTGGATGAACGGCGACTTCGGGAAGTTTGCCTTGAAAGCTGACGGCCATCTGGACTTGTCCCTGGAGGATGTAGATATCGGCGGCCAGGAGCCGGGAGCGCTCATACGATTCGCCAGTATTCTGGACCGTCGAGAATTTCCGGATGGTTTTCAGTGCGGCGTCGTATTTCTTCTCCACGACCTGTGTCATCGCCAGCTCGAAATAGGCGTCGTCGCGCACCTTCGTCGGAACGCCGAATTCGCCGATGAGCTTTTGCAGGCGTGCTTCGGTCTCCGGCAGCTCGAAATGGGAGCGAAATTCTCGCGCGAGGTCGAGCCGTTTGGCGTAGTCCTTCGAGATCGAGTCTTCGGCCTTCGCGCGCTTCACAAAATCTTTGTACTTCGCCTCCGCGTCGTTCATGATGCGAACGAAGTCGTTGGCGGGAATGAACCCGCGAATCGTCCCAGCGACCGCGCCATCGGCGGTGAGCAGAAGAAAAGTCGGAAGCGATGTGACACCGTACTTCTGCGACAACTTCGTCCCTTCGCCGTTGTCCTCGGTATTCAGACGCAGCAGGACCTTGTTCTCGGTCGCCTTTTGGAACGACTCGGACGGAAAGACCTCCTGCTCCATCTTGTGACACCAGCCGCACCAGTCGGCGAAGAGATCGACGAAGATGAGCGCGTTCTGGGCTTTTGCTTTCTTCTGGGCGGCGGTAAGGGACTTCAGCCAGGGGCCGCCGAAGACTTGCTGCGCCGCCAGCGTGGCGACCGCTGCCAGCAGCAGGGTTCGTTTCAACGGGAATCCTCCGTGGCGCATCAACCTACCGTCCCTGAGCCCTATTCCGTTTCAGCGGCGCCAACCGGTGACAAATCCGCTGAGCCCTTGTGCTTTTTCTCCGCGTACCGCCGCGCGGCGTCTACAAATGCCCCAAAGAGCGAGGTCGCCGATCTCTCGCCTGGCATGTCCTCCGGATGCCACTGCACACCGACGTAGAACGGGTGCTGCGGATCTTCGAGCCCTTCGATGATTCCGTCGGGCGCGTGGGCGGTCACGCGCAGACCATCGCCGACGTGGCGAATGGCCTGATGATGCGACGAATTGACCTCCAGCTCCTGCTCGCCCAGGATTTGAGCGAGGCGGGTCCCATCCTGGACGAGGACGTCGTGTCGATGACGGTCGCTCGGCTCGCTGGCATGCTCGATGTCGGTACGCATCTCCGAGTCGATATCCTGGATCAGCGTTCCTCCGGCCGCAACATTCATGACCTGGACGCCGAGGCAGATGCCTAAAGTCGGGATGCCGCGGTCGCGGGCGACACGCGCGAGGGTCAAATCATTGTTTTGCCGGCGCGGATCCATCGGCTCGACTGTCGGATGCGGCTCCTCGCCGTACGCCGCGGGATCGCAGTCGTCGCCGCCGGCAAGTAGAATTCCGTCGAGTCCCTCAGCGATCGCCTCGGCATTCTCCGGCTGCGGCGGGATGACGACCGGCACCGCACCGGCGCGACGCAGAGAATCGATATACGTGTTGTACGCGAACGCGCGCTCGCGTTCACCCTTTTTCTGCACAACATCGGAACCGATTCCGATGATCGGTTTGATCATGCGTTTTCCTATTGCAAGTATGAGGCAAATCAGCGGACGGTGATCGTTACAGAATCGCGGCGGCCTTCGCTGTCGACGGCCGTGATCGTGTGCTTGCCGCCGCGGAGAGACCACTCATCGTCTGTGTGACGGCCGTCGACGATCCACGTTACGCGTTCGGTGGCTTTGAGCTGAAGCGCCTGGAACTCCGCGCGAAGCGTTGGATCGATCCAGAAGGTCGCGCCGTTGGCGGGATTGAGGATGTGGAGGGCGTGGTGGCCGGCTCTTAGCCGGCCAGTGCCGGCCAGAGGGCCGGCACCCACATCCCAGGCGCGATATTCGGCGGGCAATTCAACGCGCTGTGCGCGATGCCACGAACAGAATTCGACGCGATTGGACGCCGGCAGCCATTCGCTCTCGATCGCGGGACATTCCGTCGACGGACGGTGCCCGGATAGCGCGCAGATCGGCTGCAGCTCGAGGTCGGATGGTCGATCGACGATCGGTCCCCTACCGCCGCCCACCCTCTTCACGGCGGCCAGCATCACGTCATGAAAAATCGGCGCGGCGCCCGTGATGCCGCTCGAGTTGCGCAATTCGCTGCGATCGAAGTTTCCCACCCACACACCTACCGTGATCTCGCGCGTGTAGCCGACTGTCCAGTTGTCGCGATACGCCTGCGACGTTCCGGTTTTCACCGCGACCGGAAAGGAGAAATCGAGACTGCCGCCCGAGCCGAAGATGTACTCGCGCGCGTGTTCGTCGCTGAGGATGTCGGTGATCCAGAACGCGGTTCGCTGCGATAGGACGCCATCACCGCCACGCGCGAAGATCGCGTAGGCCTTCACCAACTGCTCCAGGGTCACTTCGGCATCGCCGAGGGTCAGGCCGACGCCGTAGTAATCGGCGGTGTGGGTCAGATCGCGGAAGCCGGCGCGGCGAAGAAATCGCAGCAGTGACTCGGGACCGATCTTCGCGAGCGTCGTCACCGCCGGCACGTTTTCCGATCCGGCCAGCGCCACGCGCGCGCGGAGCGGCCCGCGAAATCTTCCGTCGTAGTTGCGGGGCGTGTAGACGACGCCCGGTTCCGCGGTCGCGAAATGCGAGGGCACATCGGCGATGACGGTGGCGGGCGTGAAGCCTTGCTCGAAGGCCAGCGCGTAGGTGAACGGCTTGAGCGCGGAGCCAGGCTGGCGCAGCGTTGTCACGCCATCGATCGCGCCGCCGAAATTGTCGCCGAAGTAGTCGCCCGATCCTTCCCAAGCAAGCCATTCGCCTGTTCGATTGTCGAGGACCGCGATCGCGACGCTGTGCGCGCCGTGGCGCAGGAGATCGGCGCGATGCGCCGCGACGATGCCGAGGATGTCGCGCTGGAGAGGCGCGTCGAGAGAAGTTCTCCGGAGAACGGCGAACGGAGAACGGAGAATACGGTCGACCCAGTGCGGCGCAATCATCGGATGCCGCCCGCGATCGAACCACAATCGCTCCGCACGCGCCGTTCGGTAATCGGCTTCGGAGATCATCCTGAGCTCGCGCATGCGCCGCAGAATCGATCGTTGACGCTGCAGCGCGAGCTTCGGCGTTCCGGGCCGCTGCGGCAATGCAGCGAGATAAGCTGACTGCGCGATCGTGAGCTGATCAGGCTGACAGCCGAAGTAGCGATCGCTCGCGCGCGCGATTCCAATCGTCTGTTGCCCGTATGGCGCGAGATTCAGATACAGCGCGAGGATTTCAGGCTTCGCGTGACGATGCTCGAGTCGCAAAGCGGTGATCGCTTCGCGAACTTTGGAGCGAACGCTGCGCGGCGCCCGCGGGAACATCAACTTCGCAACTTGTTGCGTGATCGTCGATCCGCCTTCGACGACGCGAACGCGCAGGAGGTTGTGAACAGCAGCTCGCGCGGTGCCGATCGGATCGATTCCGATGTGATGGTAGAAACGATGGTCTTCGGCGGCGATGGTGGCGTTCGCGATGTTGTCGGGAATCGCGGTGATCCACGTGCTGCGCGTCCCGGCCGACGACAACGGCTCGGAAAGAATGATGCCGTTGCGGTCGACGATCGTCGGTGTCGTCTCAGGTTTGATCTCGGGAACTGGTCCGAACCGTAACCAGATCGCGATTCCAACTACCGGCAACAGGCAACCGGCAAACAGGTACTTCTTCACTGCTTGATCTCCACCACATCGGTGGCGGTCCGTCCGAACACTTCCGGCTCGTACATCTCCTCGACGCGCGCCGGCGCGGCGATGAAAGTGCCGGCCGTCGTGGCGCGGACGAGGTACGTGAATTCATGGACGCCCTCATCGAGTCGCGTCGCGAAGAGATTGACGTGATCGTCGTGCCGCTCGATGTGATCGAATCCGCCGTGACGCCACCACGAAGTCCAGTCGTAGTTTTCGGGATTGTCGGTTCGAAGCTGCTCGGACATTTCCGAGGCCGTCGTCGCGAACCACGTGTCGACCGGCTCGGTGCCCGCGGGAATCGGATCGGTGACCGCCACGTAGCGGCGCTCTTTGGTATTGCGTAACCGAATGGTTACCTTTATCAGATCGCCGGCTTTGAAATCCTTCTGCGAGTAACGCCGTTCGATCGAGAATCCTCGGTCAGCGGCATCGTGGAAGATGCCTGCCAGCCCGTATTTCAATGTGACGAGGTAGAACAAAGTGCCCGTGCCTTCGCGGTTGAACTGAATCGGCCCGCTGTGCAGCTTCATCATCGGCACGTCGTGCGTCTTCGCCTCGGTCGTCCGCCCGCGGAATTCGTCGCGCGCGACCACGGAGTCTGCGACCGTCGCCGTGGCAGTGAAGTTCGGCGTCTCATTCTCGTAGCGTTTGTAGTAATCGATGAGCGATTCCATCGCCCAGGCGTTCTCCTGCGTGTTGCCCCAACGCCCTTTCACGCGCACCTTCATCAGCCAGCGCACGATCTGCTTCGTCATCTGCTCGTCGCTCGTGTTGCGGACGAGGGTGTCGAGCGCGATGGCAGTGCTGCGCACATTCGAATTCCAGAACCACAGCAGATACGGATCGGCCAGCTCTTCGACATGCGCGGATCCGCCTTCCGGAAGAATCGCGTTGTTGATTCGCCGCAAGAGATCGGGGCGATGTTGCGGGTCTGCGTCGGCGAGGAATGCGATGCCGAAAATCGGCATGCGATCGACGTACGCATACAACCGGTTGATGTGACTGTCTTCGTTACGGCCGCCTTCGACCAGAACTTTGACCGCGAACGCCTGCCACGCGGTGTAGGCCGGCCACCAGCCTTCATTCTCCGGCCGCTTTTCGTTGAGACTGCCGTCGAGATAGTCGTACGCGCGATTGAGCACGTCCTGGCTGACGTCGTAGTTCAACTTCTTGCCGCGCTGCAGAACATGGACGACGTTCGCGGTCAGATATGGCGATGTGAATTGGCAATCGCCCGGCCAATAGGCGAATCCGCCGTTGGGACACTGGAACTTGTAGAGCTCGACGATCGTCTGCTGCGCCGTCGCACGACCTTTTTTCGCGTCGATACCCGGCAGGGCGAAGGCCTCGCCAAGGTCGGAGGTGAGCATGAGGGCCAGGGCGCCGGAGGCGCGCTGCTCCGCGCATCCGTACGGATATTCGACGAGATACTCCGCGCCTTCGGCCAGACCGACCATCGCCGTTGACGAGAGCTCCATGTGCAACCCGCCGATCGAGGGCACGACATCGCGGGGAACTTCGAGAGTCTCTTTTGCCGTCGGTTTCGCTTCGCCGTAGGCCGCGACGGTTTCCGTCGGAGAGAGCAAGCGAACGGGCAATACATCCTCGAAGGCGTCGCGCTCTCCATTCAGATTTACTGTCATTTGAATGCGCGCGACACCGACCGATTTCGCGACGGCGTTGAATCGAACCTCGGCGGTCCCTTGCGGCGCGACGTCGACGGTGGTCGTCGAATCGCCGGTGATCTCGACGATCGACGGATCGAGCGATTTGATCGTGACTGTCCCTTTTCCGCCCTGCTTCAGTTGCGAATGAACGACAGATCCGAAATAGGCCTTGTCGCCCAGAGCCAGGAATCGCGGGAAGGCCTGGGTGAGCAACACTGGCTTGTTGATGCGGATCTCGTTTTGTCCCCAGCCGAATCGCGAGACTTTGTCGCCGGCGACGGCCATGATGCGATAGGTCGTCAGTGATTCGGGTAACGTGACGTCGGCGTGCGCACGGCCGCGTGCGTCGGTCGCGATCGATCCGAGCCAGAACGCGAGCACGCGGAAGTCGCGTCGCATCATGCCCGGCCCCGCCTCCGCCCCGCCGCCCCCACCCTGCGTCGCCCCCTTCGGCGTCAACACGCGGCGGCTGACGATCTTCTGTCGCGAATCGTCGTTCACCACTTGCAGCGCCTTGTCGATGTAAATCGATTCGAGGACGTCGGGCGTTCGGTAGTCCGTCAGTGAGAGGACGCCGTAGTCGACTGCCCACAGTGTGACTTCGGATCGGACAGCTTTTCCTTCAACGTCGTGCACGTTGACGTCGACGCTCGCCTTGGCAGCCGGACGAAATTCGTTGCCGCTCGCTCTTACGTCGACCTTGAGGCGTTTCGTAGCGTCTTCGACCTGCAGCTCGACGTAGCCCAGGCGGAAAGTCGGCTTGCCGGGATCGCTTTCGTCTTCCACGCCCTCTTTCGTACGTCCCTTGACGA
>QHVX01000045.1 GCA_003222375.1 Acidobacteriota bacterium | reverse complement strand
ACAGGGCCACCGCGATGAACGGCACGGCTTCCGCCAGTCCGATGAGGCCGAGCGACAGCGGATCGTTGGTGATCGCGAAGATCTGCCAGCCGACGACCACGATCTGCGCTTCGCGCGCTACTGTCGTGGCGCTGTACGCCAGAATCAGGCGGCGAAAGTTTGCATAGCGGAGCGCGGCATAGGGATCGTGATTCGCCAAGCTAGTCTGGCGGCACTCCGACCGGCGTCACGGCGGCGCGATCGAGCTCGCCCGTGCGAATGCGATAGACGTGCTCGACCGGCAGAACAAAA
>QHVX01000044.1 GCA_003222375.1 Acidobacteriota bacterium | reverse complement strand
GGCGTTTGATCGACCCCTCATCCGCCGCTTCGCGGCACCTTCTCCCCGCTTCGCGGGGCGAAGGACCTCACGCGAGGGTGGGCCCGCTGAGCGGGACCGGGTGAGGGGCGTCATTCGGTCCTCCCATCGAGCAGCAGAATGGCTCCCTCCCCGCGGCTGTAGGCCTCTTCGCCGTGCTGTGTGAAATCGAGTCCCAGCCCTTCCTCGCGCGGCTCGGTTCGCAGTGAGGTGACCAGCCCCAGAACTTTCACGATGATGAGCGTCGCGACGACGCTGTAGATGATGGTCGCGAGTATGGCAATCGTCTGAATGCCCAGTTGGCGCACGTCGCCGAACAGGGCACCATTTCCGGCGCCGCCATTCCATGTCTTCTGCGCGAGGATTCCGGTGAGCAACGCGCCGACGATTCCGCCGACGCCATGTGCTGCGACAACGTCGAGCGAATCATCGAGACGCGTCTGGGCGCGATACAGCAGCGCGAAGTAGCTCGGCACCGCCGCGATTGCCCCAAGGATGATGGAAGACATCGGACTGATGAAGCCTGCCGCGGGCGTGATGGCAACGAGTCCGACCACGATGCCGGTGGCCGCGCCGACCGCGGTCGCTTTCTTCGTGCGGGTGAGATCGAGCATGGTCCAGACGACGAGTGTTGTGATTGGCGCGAGCATCGTGTTGACGAACGCCAGCGCAGCCGACCGATTGGCGCCGAGCGCGCTACCGGCATTGAATCCGAACCACCCGAGCCATAACAGCCCGGCGCCGAGGAGGGTGAAGGGGACGTTTTGCGGGAGGATGGCCTGACGTGCGTAGTCTTTCCGCGCGCCGACGACCATTGCGCAGACGATCGCCGCCGACGCCGCGTTGATGTGCACGACTGTGCCGCCCGCGAAGTCGAGCGCGCCGAGTTTTCCCAGCCACCCGCCGCCCCACACCCAATGCGCGATCGGCGCGTACACGATCAGCGACCACAGCGAGATGAACGCGACGTACGGGCCGAACCGCATGCGCTCCACGATCGCGCCGGAGATCAGCGCCGCGGTGATGATGGCAAATGTTCCCTGGTACGCGAAGAAGAGAACATGCGGAATCGTCCCGTTGGCGTCGAGTCCGACGCCGCGCAGAAAAAAGTATTCGCTGCCGCCGCACCATCGCGATGCGTGGCCGAATGCGATCGAATAGCCGAAGAAAGCCCACACCAGGCCGACGAATCCGAGCGCGGAGAAGCTCATCATCAGCGTGTTGAGGGCGTTCTTGGCGCGGACCATCCCGCCGTAAAAGAATCCGAGGGCGGGAGTCATCATCAGGACGAGGGCGGTGGCAACCAGGAGCCAGGCGGTGTCGGCGGCACTGATGGGCGGCATGGTCAATTATAGTTCGCGCCATGCCGCGTGCCGCGAAGTCCGAGCAAAGCCGCCGTCAGGTGCTCGACGCCGCGCTGCAGCTTTTCTCGCATCAGGGTTATCGGGCCACGACGGTCCGCGACATCGCCGATGAAGCGGGTACCTCGACGGGGAATGTCTATCATCATTTTCCCGACAAGGAAGCGATCTTCCGGACGCTGCTCGACGAATTCTGGATGATCACCGACAGCAAACGCTATCCGTACACACGCGTGCTGTCCGGCGGCGGATTTCCGGAGAATCTGGAGCAGCTCGGCCTCGCGGCGCGCGACAGCGTGCGGGAGTTCCGCTCGTACATCGCGCTGATCTACGTCGACGTCATCGAGTTCGACGGAACGCACATCCGCAAGTTCTATAGCGAGATGGGGCAGCGGTACGCATCGCTATCGGAGATCGACGAAATCCGCGGGCGGCTGCGTCCGGGAGTCTCGCCGATTTCGGCGCTGCTGATGACCTCGCGCATTTTCTTCAACTACTTTTCGCTGGAGATCTTGTTCAACGTCCCCGAGCCGTTCGGAAAAAACTCGATGGAAGTCGTGAAGGAGATCTGCGACGTGTTGAGAAACGGGATGATGGTATGAAGAAACTCGCGCTGATCGCTTTGATCGCGGCGTCGGTGCACGCTGCCGACGATCCGGAATACACGCAGCAAATCAAGCAGTTCACGACCGGCCCGCAGTTCACGACCGAGCTTGTCGATCACCTTCCCGCTTCCGCCCGCGTCCCGACTCCTATGGCATTCCTCGGATACATCGCCGGTGCCGAGAACCATCTGACCTACGCCGAAGACGTGTACCGATACATGCGCGCCCTCGAAGCGGCATCGCCGCGCGTGAAGGTCTTCAGCATCGGAAAAAGCGAAGAGGGCCGCGAGATGATCCTGGTGGCGGTGTCGAGCGAGCAGAACATCGCCAATCTCGAGCATTACAAAGACATCACGCGCCGTCTCTCCGATCCGCGAAGAACCTCCGGCGAGGAGGCGGTACGGTTCGTCGCGGAAGGCAAGCCGATGTACTACGCGACCGGCGCGATGCATTCGCCCGAAACGGGGAGCCCCGAGATGTTGATGGAGCTCGTGTACCGGCTGGCGGTGGAGGACACACCGCTGATTCGGAAGATCCGCGACAATGTGATCTTTCTCACGACGCCGGTGCTGGAAGTCGATGGCCGCGACCGCCAGGTCGACCTTTCTCGCTACCGCCTGCAGAATCCGAAACTTCCGACTCCACCGCTGGTGTACTGGGGGCACTATGTGGCGCACGACAACAATCGCGACAACATGGGGCTGGCGCTCGCTCTGAGCCGCAACGTCCTGACCGCCTATTTCGATTTTCACCCGCAGGTCATCCACGATCTGCACGAGTCAGTACCGTTCATGTACGTCTCGACGGGCACCGGTCCCTACAACTCGTCGCTCGATCCGATCATGGTTGACGAGTGGCACCGCATGGCATGGCACGAGGTTCAGGAGATGGCGCAGCGCGGTGTGCCGGGCGTGTGGACGTGGGGTTTCTACGATGGGTGGGCTCCGAACTACATGTTCTGGATCGGCATGGGGCACAACACGATCGGTCGTTTCTACGAGACGTTCGGCAATCGATATCCGTCGACGGAGAACCGCGTCGTGCGCGGGCAAAGCGATCGCGAGTGGTATCGGCCGAACCCTCCGCTTCCGACGGTCAAGTGGTCGCTGCGCAACAACGTCAACTATCAACAGAGCGGATTGCTCCTCGCGCTCAGCGATATGGCGGATCGCCGCGCCCATTTTCTCGAGCAGTTCTATCTCCTCGGCAAACGCTCAGTCGCGAAGGCGACGAACGAAGGACCTGCCGCGTGGGTCTTTGATCGAGGCCAGAAGCGCCTCGGCAATCTCTACGACCTGATGAACCTGCTCATGCAGCATGGAATCGAAGTACAAACTTCGGAGGAGCCGTTCACGCTGAAGACGAACTGGCCGCCGAAAACTGAGGAGAAGGCGGTCACGTTCGCGGCCGGATCTTTCATCGTGCGCATGGATCAGCCGTACAGTCGGCTCGCTGACACCATGCTCGACACGCAGTATGTGCGCAGCGATGAGAAGGTCTACGACGACACCGGCTGGACGCTCGGCTATCTGAAGAATGTCGAATTCAAGCGCGTCGCGAATCCCGATGTCCTCAAAGTCCGGATGCATTTGTGGGCCGGACGCGAGATGCCGGTAGCACCGGCGAATAATGCCGAAGCTCTCTTCTTCAAGCAGCATTGGAAGGACGCAGCTCGCCCGCGCATCGCGATCATGCACACGTGGCTCCGCACGCAGGACGAAGGATGGTGGCGGCTGGCGCTCGAAAGCATGGATATCCCTTACACGTACATTTCGACTCAGGATGCGTCGCGCACGCCGAATCTGCGCGAGAAGTTCGATGTCATCTTGTTTCCGCCGACGGGGAGCAACAACTCGTCGCAGGAAATCGTCAACGGCTTCGCGCCCGGCCCTCCGCTGCCCTGGAAGAAAACCGAGCTGACTCCGAACCTCGGCGTCGATCAGACCGACGACATGCGTCCCGGTCTCGGCCTGACAGGAGTCGATAACATCGCGCGCTTCGTCGAGGACGGCGGACTGCTCATCACGGCGCGCGATACGTCGGTGTGGGCGGCCGACTACGGTCTCGCGCGTTGGGTCCGCGTGGTGCCATCGACAAAGCTGCGGGCGCCCGGAACGATCGTTGCCGCGACGGTCATCGACAAGAAGAGTCCAATCGTTACAGGATATGATGAAACAATACCGTTATACTTTTCCAGCTCGCCTGTTTTTCGTGTCGGCCTGACACCCGAACCGCCGGCCGAGACGCGCCCCAGCGGCCGCGGAAGCAAGGACGATCCCGATGTTCCGCAGGGGCGTCCGTTCGTCCCGCTGCCCGAGCGTCCGAAGCCTGCGGCCGGCGAAGAAGGATTCCAGCCGCCTGAAGATTTGCCGGGGAACTCCGATTATGCAATGCCGCGTCCGGAAGATCGCCCTCGCGTCATCGTGTCCTTCGCGAAGAAAGCCGATCAGCTCCTGATGTCGGGAATGCTCGACGGCGGCGACGAGCTGGCGGGCAAGCCGGCGGTGATCGACGCGCCGCGCGGTCGTGGTCACGTGATTCTGTTCGCGTGCAATCCGATGTGGCGTCAGAACACGCAGGGCAGCTACGCGCTGGTGATGAACGCGATCATGAACTGGGACCATCTCCGTTGAGCGCGTGGTCGCCCGACCAGTACGAAAAATTCAAGGCCGAGCGCGCGCAGCCGTTCTGGGACCTCGTCGCGCTCATCGATCCTCGTCCCAACATGCGCATCCTCGACCTCGGATGCGGCACCGGCGAGCTGACGCGCGCGCTCCATAAACAAGTAAAGGCGATGGAGACGCTGGGCATCGACAATTCGGCATCGATGCTCGAGAAAGCACCATCCGCTCCCGGGTTGCACTTCCAGAACACGAACATCGAATTGTTCGATGGAAAACCATTCGATCTGATCTTCTCGAACGCCGCGTTCCATTGGGTACAGGACCATGAGCGGCTCTTCGCGCGGCTGTCGAAGATGTTGACACGCGACGGCCAGCTCGCGGTGCAGATGCCCGCCAATGACGGCCATTGGTCCCACATTACGGCGGCCCAGGTTGCGCGAGAGCTCGGATTGGAAGTGAAAGTCGTGCCGCTCCTCACGCCGGAGCGCTATGCCGAGCTGCTGTTCGAGCTCGGATTCAAGCGCCAGCACGTTCGAATGCAGATCTACGGACACGTTCTGCCATCGAGCGAAGATGTGTTCGAGTGGGTGAAGGGAACGCTGCTGACCTTTTATGACCGCGGCGATCCACGCTTCATGCCGCTCTATCGCGAGCGACTGTCAAAGCGGATCGGAAATCATCGGCCGTACTTCTACACCTACAAGCGCGTGCTGATACACGCGTCATTCTGACGTCACTCCTCGGCCAAGATGGTGTGGAACGCCAGCATCATCGTCACCGACGCCAGCGCGATCAGCATCATGAAAAACGTGAGCGACAGAGAGTTCGCGGCCTGCGCGCCAGAGGCGCCGAGGATGATGTGGGCGGGAGAGAAGCTGTTGAACCAGGCGCTGAGCGCGTTCCACTTCCACGTCAGAAGCGCGGCCCAGCTTCCTGCGACCAGTAGATAGGCCGCGATCTGAATTCGCGTGATCGGCTTCGACGCGCGCTCCATCGCGGCGGTCGACTGCATCAGCTTCGCTTTGACCCACAGCGCGCTCGCGTCGGGAAGCGGACCGCGGCGCTCATCGACTTGCGCGAACTTCTTCATCCAGGCGTCGACTTCGGATTCAAAGTCAGACATGGCGAGTCTCCGGCGCGAGTCCGCGCTTCTCGAGGATGCCGCCGAGGCGCTTGCGCGCGCGAAAGAGCATCACGCGAACGCTCTTCGCCTTCACTCCGATCGCGTCCGCGATCTCCTCGTGCGATGAGCCTTCGACGTGCGCCAGCCACAGCAACGCGCGCTCCTGCGGCTTGAGCTCCGCGAAGACGCGCATCATGTCGTGGCGCAGATCGACGGTTATCGAAGGAGTCGTCACGGCATCGAAAACGACTTCGTGATGGCGTTTGACCTCGCGAAAGTGATCGAACACCAGATTCGTCGCGGTCTTGAAGATGTAATGGCGCAGATGATCGTCGTCAGCGATGGTCGGATTGCTTCGCAGGAAACGAAAGAAAGTCTTCTGCAGTAGATCGTCGGCGGTCGCGGCGTTGCCGGTCATGCGAAAGATGTACGACCACAGCCGTCCGGCTGTCTTTCGGTAGAAGGCTTCGAATTTCGCCTCGTTCATCGGCCTCTTCGGCGGTTTGCGAAAGGTCGCCGTTGCGAAGGCGAGCGGCGACGTCAGCGCTAAAGCATCGGCGGTCATGAGATCACGTGCTGGATGGCGGCTGTGGCGTCACATCCAGCTTGTCGGTCAATTTCCAGGAAATCGCTGCCGAAACCAGGAATCCGATGCCCAATCCGCCGAGGATGAAGGCCGGAATGAAGAAACCGGGATCGTGCTCGGCAACGTAGCCGAATGCGAACGCGAGCCCGAGGAAAAGGAGGATGACTCCGGTCCGCAAGCCGCCCATCGCGCGCTCGCGGGCATTGCGCCTCGGCTCCTGCAGAAACTGACGGCCGGCCGGCGATTCGAGAAAATTCACGAATTCCTACCCGCTTCCAAAGCGGTCGATCATTCTCAACTGCACTTCGGCGCGGTACTGCGCAGCCCGCTGCCTTGCACGCGTGATCAGCCAGACAACCGCGACGATCATGCCGAATGTCGTGAGCATTCCGACGATGGGAATCCAGATGAGATTAGCTTCCATACAGCCTCCGACTTACCGGACGCTAATACGGTCGGTGGACAGTTTGGTTAACGCTATTTCTTGTAAATC
>QHVX01000450.1 GCA_003222375.1 Acidobacteriota bacterium | reverse complement strand
GCCCATTTCGGTTTGCCTTCGCGATATCGCGCCAGGAAACGCTCCTTCTGTTCCTTCGTGCCGGTGGCCTCGATGGCCGCCCCGCCCAACCCCGCGCCCGGTCCGCAAAGGTAGATGCCGGCATCGCCCCACGAAAGGGACTCGATGACGTGGACCAGCGTCGTGGAAACCATGCTGGGACCCTGATCGGGACGCGGAGTTCCGGAGCGGAAGCTCTGCCCCGTCTTCAGCGCGGTGTCCCACATCAGATTGATGAAGTCCCACGGAACCTCATGCTCGTGCTCGTCGTAATGGCGGGCCTGCGGCCGCATCTTCTGGCACGCGACGCCGCGCACAAACTCGAGCCTCTTTGCGATTTCGGGTGGAGTCTCGAAGCTGATCATACGATCGCAACCCCTTCCAGGACCGCGAAACCGCGCGCGTTTCGCAGCCACATTTCAACGGGGTAGTCACGGATGTAGCCGTGTCCGCCGAGGGTCTGCACGGCGCGGTCGGCGACCGTGAGCGCCATCTCGTCGGCAAAGTTTTTGGCGAGGCAGGCGGCGCGCGTGGCGTCGCGCTTCTGGTCGAGCAGCCAGGCCGCTTCCCAGGTCATGAGCCGCGCGGCCTCGATGTCGATGTACATCTCTGCGAGCATGAAAGCGATCGACTGGCGCTGCGCAATCGCTTCGCCGAACGCCTTCCGATTCTTCGCATATTCGAGGGCGTATTCGTATGCCCCGCGCGCAACGCCGACGGCCATGGCGGCCAGGGCCACACGCGAGCAATTCAGAAGAAGCTGAAAGTCAGTGCCGCCCTCTCCGCCCAGACGTTGGGCGCGACAATCATGAAAATCGACGGAGTAGAGCGGAAACGCCTTCATCCCCATGTTCTGCTCGCGCTCCTTCACCTCCACGCCGCGCGTGCCTTTTTTGATGAGGAACCCTTCCGTCCGCCCGTCGCAGGACGCATACGCGACCATCCACTCCGCCTCGGCTGCGCACGGGACGTTGCACTTTGCGCCGTTGACAACAAAGTCTCCATTGGAGCGCGTGGCGGTCGTCTTCAAAGCGTTGCCGTCGAAGTCGTAGCGCGGCTCGATGAGCGCGGCCGACGCGGGTGCGTATGCGTTGGAACAGAATTGCGGAAGGAGCTCCGCTTTCTGCTGCTCGCTGCCGCAGAGAAGAACAGGAAACGCGACCAGATTCGGCGCCGACAATGCCAGCGCACCCGACAAATCCCCCCACGCCAGCTCCTCGGCCGCCAGCACTCCGGTGACCGCGGAGCGCTCGCCGAATCCGCCGTACTTCTCGGGGATGCTGGCCGGCAACAGACCGAGCTCCCACCCGCCTGTGAAACCATGCTCATCGGCTTCTCGCGCGCCCTCCCGAAGTTCTTTGGAAGCGAACTTGCGCGCTCCTTCGATGAACATCTGCTGTTCTTCAGAAGGCTCGAATGCGAACATCACGATCCTCCACGATCTCGTTTGTCCATGTCGCCGGCCACCGTGCGGGAGGCGGCGAACAACACCAATGTGAGCAGCGTGCTCAAAACAGGAATCAGGTACATCGCGGAATGCAGGCCCTGTCCGCGGAACGGCTCGAGGATGCTTGCTCCGGCCGCCGCGGCTGCCCGGCGCGTGAAAAAGTCGCTGACCATTCCGGTGGCCAGGGGGCCGAACGATGCGCCTAACACGTACATGGCGAAGAAGTAGAGCGCCATGGCCGTGCCCCGCAGCGCAGGCTCGACGACATCGTGGAGCGTGGCGTAGACGCTGGAGTAGTAGACATACATCGCCATGCATCCTCCGGCCGCCGGAAGAACGAACCACAAGGTGTCATGGGCCGGGCTGCGCAGCGCGAGCAGGAGCAACGGAATTGAGATCAGAATCGAGAAGGCGCCGACGATGAGCCTTCCGTTCTTGCGGCGCTGCGAGAACTGATCGGCCAGTGCGCCGCCGATCAGAAGGCCGGGAATCCCCGAAAGGCCAAAGCTGAGCATCGCCATGAGCCCGGCCTGACGCAGCGTCGCGCCGTGATAGCGCATCAACAGCGGGGCGAGAAACGATCCGAGCGCATACATGTTGAAGTTGTGCAGCGCGCCGGAGAGGATCAGCCACCACATGGTCGGAATGGTCAGGAGAGCGGTCCACGGCCGCGCGACCACCGCGCGCGTCTCCGCCATGCCGCGCACCGGCTCGTCGATGAACATCGCCGCCACCGCGCAAGCAGCTCCCGGGATTCCGGCGACGAAGAACGCCGCCCGCCAACCCCAGGTGTGCGCGACGAAGCTGCTCACCAGATACGACAGCGCGACCCCGATCGGCAGCCCGAGC
>QHVX01000449.1:525-2406 GCA_003222375.1 Acidobacteriota bacterium | reverse complement strand
AGAGTTCAAGAAAGATCAGGGCATCGATCTGTCGAAGGACAAGATGGCCCTGCAGCGGCTGAAGGAAGCTGCTGAAAAAGCAAAGATCGAGCTCTCCTCGACCGCATCGACCGACATCAATCTGCCGTTCATCACCGCAGATCAGACCGGTCCGAAGCATCTGACCATGACGTTGCAGCGCGCGAAGTTCGAGCAGCTCGTCGGCGACATCATTCAGAAGACGATGGGACCTTTGAAGCAGGCGATCGCGGATGCCAGCATTTCGCCTAAGGACATTGACGAGGTCGTGCTCGTCGGCGGTTCGACGCGAATCCCGATGGTGCAGAAGCTCGTGCAGGATTACTTCGGAAAAGAGCCGCACAAAGGCGTCAATCCCGACGAAGTCGTCGCGATCGGCGCGGCAGTGCAGGGCGGCGTTCTGGGTGGAGACGTCAAAGACCTGTTGCTCCTGGACGTCACTCCGCTATCGCTCGGCATCGAGACGCTGGGCGGCGTTGCGACCAAGCTCATCGAGCGCAACACCACTATCCCAACGCGCAAGTCCGAGGTCTTCTCGACCGCGGCTGACAATCAGACATCGGTGGAGATCAAGGTCCTTCAGGGCGAGCGCGAAATGGCACGGGATAACAAGCTTCTCGGCGTATTCAACCTGCAGGGCCTTCCCCCCGCGCCGCGCGGCCTGCCCCAGATCGAAGTGACGTTCGACATCGACGCCAACGGCATTCTCAATGTCTCGGCGAAAGACCTCGGGACTGGCAAAGAGCAGAAGATCACGATCACCAGCTCGTCCGGTTTGTCGAAGTCGGAAGTCGAGAATTTCGTCAAGGACGCCGAGTCGCATGCGTCGGAAGACAAGAAGCGGCGTGAAGAGATCGAGGTAAAGAATCAGCTCGACTCGCTCGTCTACAACGTCGAGAAGATGCTGAACGACAACCGCGACAAGATCTCCGGCTCTGACGTCAGCAATCTGGAATCGGCGATCAGCGAAGCGCGCAAGGCGATGGAGACGGGTGGTGTAGACGCCATGAAGCGCGCGATGGACAACCTCACCAAGGCGTCTCACAAACTCGCCGAAGCGATGTACCAGAATGCGGGGGCGGGTGCGCAGCAGCAACAGCAGGAGCAACCGAAACCGGAGTCGAAGGACGACGTCATCGAAGCGGAAGTCGTCGACGAGAACAAGTAACGGGTGTAGGGGCGGGGCTTTAGCCCGCCCCATGCCGGCTAAAGCCGGCACCTACACGAAGCTATGCCACGCCGAAGAGCAGACGGTTACGTGATGATCTCGGTGATCGCCGAGCGATACAACATCCATCCGCAGACTCTTCGTTTGTATGAGCGTGAAGGGTTGATCAAGCCGGCGCGCACCGCCGGCAACACGCGTCTGTACGGACAGGACGAGATCCGCAAGCTCGAAATGATCCTCGCGCTCACGCGCGACCTCGGCGTCAACCTCGCCGGCGTTGAAGTCATCCTCGGAGTGCAGCAGGCACTCGAAGAGGCGCGCGACGCTATCGATCGTGCCGAGGATCACTTCGACACGATGATGAAGTTGATTCGCCAGGCGGTGCTCGACAAACGCTACGGCATCGACCGCGAGAACGCACTCGTGCGCGTGCATCCCCGCGCGATCACGAAAACGAACAAATAGTGATCGCGATCACCAAGTGATCGCGGTCACCAACCGGCGGCATGCATTGCGCAATCCTCCGTGTTCTACTTTTCATGATCTATCGCAACTCCGTTCTCGCAGATCAGATCCGGTGGACGCCCGACGAAGCGGCGGATGCTGCCGACATCGCACGCACGTTTCTGCGCAGTGAGTACGAGCTGCTGCGTCTGGCGCGCGTGGAAACGACCAGCGTCGCCGATCTCGAATCT
>QHVX01000449.1:0-515 GCA_003222375.1 Acidobacteriota bacterium | reverse complement strand
GCCCCTGACCGTGGAACGATCTGGGGGTCAGGAGCTGCTCGTCAGCGCGGAGGCTGCGGGCGAGACTCTTGTTATCACCGGCAAGACCGCCGAAGTCCTCTACGCCTATATCAACAGCCAGCCGGTTGCGACCGAAGATCGCGCGGACATGACGCTGCGGCGCGGGATCGATCACTGACCTATCATTGCTGCACGCATCATGACAGTGCAGCAGCCGTCGGCTGACGATCCGACCGCCTTCCGCCCACCGGCAGCCGCGTCGCCCGCAGCGCGCCAACTCACGCCCGGCACGATCCTCGGCGAGCGTTACCGCATCGTGTCGCTGATCGGAAAGGGCGGGATGGGCGAGGTCTACCGCGCCGACGATCTCAAACTCGGTCAGAGCGTCGCGCTGAAGTTTCTCGCGCATCACGGCGACTCCGCGCGCCTTTACGAAGAAGTGCGCATCGGCAGACAGGTCTCGCATCCGAATGTCTGCCGCCTGTACGACATCGCCGAGGTCGACGCGCAACTCT
>QHVX01000448.1:2900-5778 GCA_003222375.1 Acidobacteriota bacterium | reverse complement strand
GACGCCAATATCAGCAATGACCGCGTCGAGCGCGACCTTCAGGCATTCGGCATCGCTGACGTCGAAGTCCACGACATCGAGGCTTCGCTGGAAGACGTGTTCGTGCGCCTGACCGAGACACGCGGCCGCGAAATCGAGTCGCGGCGAGCAACGATGGTGTCGCGGGAGGTGGCGTGATGCACGGCTTCACGGCCATGTTTCGCAAGGAGCTCACGCAGATGCTGCGCGATCGCGGCACGCTGTTCTTCGCGCTGGTCATTCCGGTCTTCGAGCTGATCCTTTTCGGGGTCATCGACATGAACGCGCGGAACATTCCCACCGTCATCTTCGACCAAAGCCGCACGCAGGAAAGCCGGCGGCTCATCGATCGATTCGAAAACACGTCGTACCTGCACATTCGAGGCGAGGTTGCATCACGGTCAGAGTTGCAGCACGCGATCGTCTCCGGAGATGCCCAAGTCGCGATCGAGATTCCACCCGACTACGCTCGCAATCTGGCAGCCAATCGCGAAGCGGCGGTCATGGTCATGATCGATGGATCGGATTCCAGCATCGCGAGCCAGGCCCTGGCGGCCGCCAACGGTGTCGTGTTGAGCACCAGCATTCGCGATGCATCCGGTGATGATGTTCAATCCCGACATGCGCAGCGCGAACCTGCTGATTCCCGGACTCATCTCGATCCTGCTGACATTTTCGGGGACGATCCTCTCGGCATTCGCGATCGTGAAGGAGCGCGAGCGAGGGACGCTCGAGCAATTGATGGTGACGCCGGTGTCGCCGCTGGCCGTCGTCGTCGGCAAGCTCCTCCCATACCTCGGCCTTGCCTATCTGCAGTTGATCATCATCGTTGTGTTGATGCGATTTCTGTTTCAAGTTCCTATTCACGGAAGCGTCGCACTGCTGATGCTGCTCGCGCCGATTTATCTGCTGGCGCTGCTCTCGGTCGGATTGATCGCTTCGGCGCGGGCGAAATCGCAGATGGAAGCGATGCAGCGCGCGATGGCGGTCATGCTTCCGTCGGTGTTGTTGTCGGGCTATGTCTTTCCGCTGTCATCACTGCCGGCGCCGCTGCTCGTGATCTCGCATGTCCTGCCCGCGACCTACTTCATCAAGATCTCGCGCG
The DNA here is from genome assembly GCA_003222375.1 of Acidobacteriota bacterium. Classification (GTDB taxonomy): domain Bacteria; phylum Acidobacteriota; class Thermoanaerobaculia; order Gp7-AA8; family Gp7-AA8; genus Gp7-AA10. Next base: position 4,655 of record QHVX01000448.1, on the reverse strand, counting down.
CGATCGTGATTCGCGGCGCAACGTTCTGGGACATCTGGCAGCCGGTGGCGGCTCTCGTGACGATTTCAATCGTGCTGATCGCTTTGAGCGCGACGGCCTTCAAAAAGACAGTGAGCTAGAGAACGTAACGCGAGAGATCCTCATCCTTGATGATGTCGGCAAGGACGCCCTGCACGTAAGCGGCATCGATGGTCAATGCCTGGCCGTGCATGTCGCTGGCCTCGAATGACAGCCCCTCCAGGACCCGCTCGAGAATCGTGTGCAAGCGCCGCGCTCCGATGTTCTCCGTCTTCTCGTTGACGAGGGCGGCATAGCGCGCAACCTCGCGGATCGCGTCGTCTGTGAACTTCAGCTCGACTCCCTCGGTCGAAAGCAGCGCCGAGTACTGCATCGTGAGCGCGTTCTTCGGCTCTTTCAGGATGCGCACGAAGTCGTCCTGTGTCAGCGAATCGAGCTCCACGCGAATCGGAAAGCGTCCCTGCATCTCAGGAATCAGATCGGCCGGCTTCGAGACATGGAAGGCGCCGGCGGCAATGAACAAAATATGATCAGTCTTTACCATGCCATATTTTGTGTTGACGGTCGTTCCTTCCACGATTGGCAGCAGATCGCGCTGAACTCCTTCTCGCGAGACATCGGGTCCATGCGAGGCCTGCTGCCGGCCGGCGATCTTGTCGATCTCGTCGAGGAAGACGATCCCGCTCTGCTCGACGCGGTCGATCGCCTCCCGCGCGACATTCTGTTGATCGACGAGTTTGTCGGCTTCCTCCTGGATCAGGATCTCGCGCGCCTCGCCGACGCGCATCTTCTTGCGTTTCGATTTTCCGCCAAAAAGCCCGGGCAGCATGTCTTTGATGTTGACGCCCATCTCCTCGACGCCTTGCGCGGTGAAAATCTCGAACGAAGGGTAGTTCTGTTCCTTGATGTCGATCTCGATCTCGCGCTCCTCCAGCTTGCCTTCGTCGAGCCACCGTCCGAGTTTCTCGCGCGTGTCGCCGGTCTCCTCGACCGGTCCGCTCGCGCCGACGAACGCCGGGCGGGGGGCCGGGCGGCGGGAATCGGGGAGGAGGATGTCGAGGATGCGCTCACGGGCATTGCGGATCGCAGCATCGCGATTGAGACGCGCCTTTTCGTCGCGGACGAGCTTCACGCTGATCTCGGTGAGATCGCGAATGATCGACTCCACGTCGCGCCCGACGTAGCCGACCTCCGTGAACTTCGACGCTTCGATCTTGAGAAACGGTTGCCGACGCCGGTGGGACCGATCATGATGATGTTCTTCGGCGCGATCTCGTCCCGGAGCTCGGGCGGAAGCTGCTGCCGTCGCCAACGACTGCGCAGCGCAACCGCGACCGCGCGCTTGGCGGCATTCTGGCCGACGATGTACTTGTCGAGCTCGTGGACGATCGTTTTCGGTGTCAGGCGCTCGGAGTCGAGCGCGTCGTCGGTGGTGCCGGGAAGATGAATGACCATGCGTCAGAGGCTTTCAACTGTGATGTTGTCGTTGGTGTAGATGCAGATCGTCGATGCGATACGCAGCGCCTCGCCTGCGATCTGCGGTGCTGTCATCTGCGTGTGCTGCATGAGGGCCCGCGCCGCCGCAAGCGCGTACGGACCGCCCGAGCCGATCGCGAGGATTCCGTCGTCGGGCTGAATCAGATCGCCGGTTCCGGAGAGCAGGTAGGCGCGCTCGGCATTCGCCACGATCAGAAACGCCTGGAGCTGCCGCAGGTATTTGTCGAGCCGCCAGTCCTT
>QHVX01000448.1:0-2833 GCA_003222375.1 Acidobacteriota bacterium | reverse complement strand
GCCGTACAAGCGGCGCACCTTGGCCGCGCCGTGCTTCATGACGGTGGTGCCGACGGTGACCTGCCCATCGCCGGCCATCGCCACGACGCCGTCCTTGCGCACGCAAAGAACAGTTGTGGCGTGAATTACTTCGGCTTCCATGGCGCGGGCGATGGTATCAAATCGTTCGGCGGCGGAGCCTCTATCGCGCCGATGCTCTCGTGTTCCAGCTTCCAGGCGTGCAAAACGCGGACGGGATGTCCAATTGACGCCAGGTGAATTCGAATCTGATGCATACGTCCGGTATGGATTTGGACCTCAGCGATCTCGCCGCGCGGCTCTGCTTCCGTCAGCGCATGTTTGCCTTTGATCGGCGTCTCGATGACGACTCTCTCGCGAAGTGGCGGCTCAACGCGCGCGAGATACGTCTTGCGCAGTTGGCGCGATGCAAAGAGCTTCGACAATCGTGCGGCTGCCTGGCGCGTTCTCGCGAAGACGACCACACCGCTCGTTCCGGTGTCGAGACGATGCACGAGAAAGATCGATCGGAATTGCGCGCGCAGCAGCTCTTCGAGCGACCGCTGCTTGCGATCGCGTGTCGGTTGCGTCGGCATTCCTGCGGGCTTGTTGACGGCAACGAAGTCGTCGGTGATCTTCAGAGTCTCGAGCTGCGGAACTTCATCGATGATCGCGATGCGATCGGCCTCCGCGACTTCACGAGATGCAACCGCGACCGGCCGTTCGTTGACGAGGACGCGCCGCTGCGCAATCAGTTGCCGCGCCCGACGGCGTGAAATGTGCGAATTGCGTGCGGCGATGGCCTGATCGAGGCGCATGCGAAGCATCCTGAGCGCAAAGCGCGAAGGATCTCGTGATCAGAGATCCTTCGCTTCGCTCAGGATGACGTTAGACGCGACGTTCTTTCTTGGCCGCCGGCGCTTCGCCGCCTTCGATCACCGTCAGCTCCGGTCCGCCGATGCCGAGGGCTTTGCGGATCTTGGTTTCGATTTCGGAGGCCACATCGGCGTTCTCGTGCAGGAACTGCTTGGCGTTCTCGCGGCCTTGTCCGATCCGCACCTCGCCGTACGAGAACCACGAGCCCGACTTCTCGATGATGCGGTTCTCCAGGCCGATGTCGATCAGCTCGCCGGTCTTCGAGATCCCCTCGCCATAGCCGACGTCGAACTCCGCCTGGCGGAACGGCGCTGCGCATTTGTTCTTGACGATCTTGACCTTCACGCGCGAGCCGACGACCTCTTCGCCTTCCTTGATTTGATTCGTGCGGCGGATGTCCATGCGCACCGACGAATAAAACTTCAAGGCGCGGCCGCCGCTGGTCGTTTCCGGATTGCCGAACATGACGCCGATCTTTTCGCGAATTTGATTGATGAAGATCAGGCATGTTCTCGATTTCGAGACGATGCCGGTGAGCTTGCGCAGCGCCTGCGACATCAGGCGGGCCTGCAGACCCATCTGCATGTCGCCCATCTCGCCCTCGAGCTCGGCGCGCGGAACGAGTGCCGCGACCGAATCGATCACGATCACGTCGATGGCGGTCGATCGCACCAGAACTTCTGCGATCTCGAGCGCTTGCTCGCCGCTGTCGGGCTGTGAGACCAGGAGATTGTCGATATCGACGCCGAGTTTTTTCGCGTACTCGGCATCGAGCGCATGTTCGGCGTCGATGAAGGCCGCCAACCCGCCCGTCTTCTGCGCCTCCGCGATGATGTGCAGCGACAGCGTCGTCTTGCCCGAGGACTCGGGACCGAAGATCTCGATGATGCGGCCGCGCGGAACGCCGCCGACGCCCAGCGCGACGTCGACGCCGATCGATCCGGAGGAAATCGAGCTGATGGCGGCGAATTCCTTCGCTCCCAGGCGCATGATCGAGCCTTTGCCAAACTGCCGCTCGATCTGCGTCAGGGCAGTCTCCGCCGCTTTCAATTTGTCAGTGGGAATGCTGGTCATGTTGCTCCTTTGAATGACTTTGGTGAGAAAAAATGTGCGGATCGACAGGCATTCGTGTGGTGATTCGAGTGTACGGGCCACTGCGCGACCCGTCAAGAAACTCTACCCAGTGTAGGATTCGTTCGATGAAACGCGTGATGTTGATCCTTGCGATTGCCACGACTGCATCGGCGCAACCGGGCGGCCGTCAACGTTCGATTACCCATCCGGCGCAACTGGCGCCCGATTGGAAAATTGAAATCACGACCAGCGGAGGCATCACCGGAGGCGGCACGGGTGGATTGATCGTCTCGGCCAATGGCGCGCTGACGATCACATTCGGATCGAGTCCGGCTGCCAGGCGTTGCACGTTTCAATTAACGCCTGCAGAGCTTCAGGGTCTCGTTACAGCGATCGCAAATGTACGGCCGCGGTCCTGGATGGAGTGCTACAGCCTGGCGGACGTCAGCACGCACTGCTGCGATCTCATCCGCACGAACCTGACGCTGTCGGCACGCAATGGCGGCGATCTGTACATTACCTCGTGGCTGACTGGCTCAGAGCTGCCGCAGGATCTCCGTGACCTCATCGAGACATTGAAGGGTCCTGCGGGCGTCGACTCACGCTATCGACAATTGTGCGCGACGCAGTAATGCGGCGCACGGCTTCGGTGGCCGGACTGCTCTTCTGCTCCGGCGCCTGCGCTCTCATTTATCAAACCGTCTGGATGCGGCAGTTTCGGCTCATCTTCGGCGCATCGACCCTCGCCACGGCGGCGGTTCTGTCGATTTTCATGGCTGGGCTCGGCATCGGCAGCGCTTTTCTCGGCAAACGCGCCGACGCGCATCCGCAGCCGCTGAGGTTTTACGGAAATCTCGAGTTGTCGATCGCCGCGACCGCAGCGCTC
>QHVX01000447.1 GCA_003222375.1 Acidobacteriota bacterium | reverse complement strand
GATGATCGCCTCGAGATTCATCGAGAGACCGCGGACCGTGCCGCCGTTGTCGATGTCGACAAAGGGAAATGTCCCGTTGAAAAAATCGTCGCCCATGTGCACGACGTTCGACTGCGTGAACCAGATGACCGCGTCGCCGTCGGTGTGACCGTGCGGCATATGGATCGCGCGAATGTCTTCGCCGTTGATGTGGATCGTTGCGCGATCGTTGAAGGTGATCACCGGCAACGCTTCCCTGGGGGCGGGAGGCGTGGCGCGGCCGGCGGTCGAACCGGTCTGCAATCGTTTGCGGACGTTCTCGTGCGCGATGATCGGCCCGTCTTTTGAGAATTCGGCATTTCCACCGGTGTGATCGCCGTGATAATGCGTGTTGAGAATGAACTTGATCGGCTTGTCGGTGATGCCTTTCAGTGCAGCGCGGATTTTCGGCGCGAGCGGCGCGAATTGATCGTCGACCAGCACGATCCCGTCATCGCCGGCCGAAACCCCGATGTTTCCGCCCTGTCCCTGCAGCATGTACACAGTCCCGGCAACCTTCGACACCTTGATCTCGACTTTGCTGAAGTCCGGCTGCTGCGCCAGTGCGTGCGGTCCGATCACGACGAGAAACGCCACGATCATTCTTCGCATGGCGGCGAATTGTAGATGAGGTTGCCCGACGGAGTGATCGTCAGGTACCGCTTTCCGTGGTGGCTGCGGCCCTTTCTGTTGCGCGGCGTCGTCGGAATCACCTTAGGCCGCCGCATTTACGTCGAAGGCGATGATCCCGTGCGCACTCTCCGCCACGAGCTGGTGCACATGCAGCAGATCGCTCGTCTGGGGCTGCTTTGTTTTTACTGGAGGTGGATCCGCGAGTATCTCGGGCAGCGCTTTCGGGGAGCTTCGGCAGACCAGGCCTACCGCAGGATTTCGTTCGAAATCGAGGCATTCGCGGCCGAGCGGGAGGAAACCCTATAATTTCCGCGGGTCCCGCACAATGATTCAGTTCCATTCGCTCGAAATCCCGCAGCTCGAGCGCTTTCTCGAGCGGCATCGGAGCGGTCTTCCGTTCCAGGGCGAGATCGACCTCGATCTCGTCCTTCGCGAAATCCTCCAGAAAGCGAACGAATTTGTGCCGTCGGAATCGGGATCGATTCTTCTGGATGATCCTTTCCGCAAGATGGCTTCGCGGCACGAAAACGAGCTGGTCTTCATCGCGACCTTTGGCGAAGCCGGACGCGATCTGGTCGGGCAGCGCCTTTCCGCAAAACAGGGGATCGCCGGACAGGTCTACCAGACCGGCTCGCCGCGTCTGTCGGCCGATGTGAGAGGCGACGCGTTTTTCTATCCCGAATTCGATCAGAAGCTGGGCCACAAGACGCACTCGGTCGTCTGCGTTCCGATCTACATCGGCAAGCATGTCTGCGGTGTTCTCGAGTTGATCAACCGATTGGACGGCAAAGCGTTCACCGATCGCGACAAGACCCTGCTGGAGATCTTCGCCGGCTATACGTCGTTCACGCTGCAGAACGCGCTGGACGGCAAACGCGCGCACGAGCTGGCGCGCAAGGACGATCTGACGGGATTGTTCAACGATCGCTGGTTCCACATGCGGCTCACCGAGGCGGTCGCCCAGGCACGGCAGAGCGGGAAGCCGACGATTCTCATCTTCATGGACCTCGATCAGTTCAAGGTCGTCAACGACACCTACGGGCATCTGGCCGGCAGTCAGGTATTGCGCGAAGTTGGATTTCTACTCAAGCGCATCGTGCAGGCGGTGCACGCAACCGTTTCGCGTTACGGCGGCGATGAGTTCGTCATCATCCTCCCTGAGACGCCGCTCGACGACGGCCGCGGCCTCGCAGAAGAAATTCGCAACACGATCGCGTCGACGACCTTTC
>QHVX01000025.1 GCA_003222375.1 Acidobacteriota bacterium | reverse complement strand
TCCGTTCGCGTCGATCTCGGGCGGAGGAAGCAGACGCCGCTGCACCGCGCGCGCGATCTCGAGCTCCTTCTCCGCGAATTCGTGTTCTCTCAGGCGCGCCTGCGCGGCTTCGAGTCGCATCTGCCGTTTCTGATTGTGGTGCAGAAGAAATCCGACGACGCAGGAGATCAGCACCGCTGCGGTGATCGTGTAAATGAAGTGGAACGAATGAAAGCGAAAGTCGCTTTCTTCCGCGCCGTACAGTGAAGCGACGATCACGAGTCGGAGAAAAAATCCGAGCCAGGTGCCGAGGGCGTAGAGGATGGTGCGGAAGATGAGAGGAATGCGGCTCTGCTCGATCGCCCAGCTCGCCATCGTCTCGAGACCGCGCGCGAGCAGCAGAATCACAACCGCCAGGGTCGAGTTTCTGACCAGCGTGTGCAACGAGGGAAGCTCGTTCCTGGCGCCGCTCTCGAGCAGCGAGAATGAACATCCGATCGCGATGCCCAACAGGCCCTCGCGCAGCGGATCGCCCCACGAGCGCCAGCCGTAGGTCCGATTCATCTGAATGAGTACGAGTGTACGCTTTGCCGGTTGCGCATCCTCTTCTTCACCGGCTATCCCGGCTTCCTCGGATCTGCGCTGCTGCCGCGAGTGCTGGCGCGGAATACCGAGTCGACCGCCGTCTGTCTGGTGCAACCCAAATTCGCCGCGCTCGCGCGCCAACGCGCTCGCAACCTCGGCGATCGCGTTCACATTCTGGAAGGCGACATCACGGCGCCGATTGATTTTTCACCGGCCGATGTCGCGGAGATCTACCATCTCGCGGCCGTCTACGACCTATCGGTCTCGCGCGAGGCCGGCATGCGCGTGAACGTGAATGGCACGCGCAACGTTCTCGATTTGGCGGGACGCTGCACGTCGCTCGAGCGACTGCATTACATCTCGACGTGCTACGTCAGCGGCCGCCACGACGGAGTCTTTCGCGAGGACGACCTCGACGTCGGACAGCGCTTCAACAACTTCTACGAAGAGACGAAGTTCCTCGCGGAGGTCGAGGTTCAAAAACATATACATATACCATCAATGATTTATCGGCCGTCGGTCGTGGTCGGTGACAGCAAAACAGGCACGACTCAGAAATATGACGGACCGTACTACGCGATCCAGTGGATTCTGCGCCAGCCGCGAATCGCAGTCATGCCGGTCGTCGGACGTCCGGCGAAGCATCGATTCAATGTCGTGCCGCGCGATTTCATCATCGACGCAATCGACTACCTGAGCTCTCACGGAAAAGCGAAGTGCTACCAACTCGCCGATCCGGCACCGGTGACCGTCGACGAACTCCTTGTCGCCATGGCCGCCGCGACTCATCGCAAAATCGTCCGCATCCCTCTGCCGCTGGCAGCCGCGAAACTCGGCGCGCCGCTGCTGCGCATTCCGTCAGCGGCCGTGCCGTACTTCGCGCAGGCGACGGCCTACGACACGACCAACGCGCAACGCGATCTCGCCGGCTCCGGAATCTCAGTTCCGCGCTTCAGCGATTACGCGCCGCGGCTCGTCGACTTCGTTCGCACGCACCCCGACATCGGCGCGGCGGGCATGGCCTAACAACGGAATCACTTCCGCTGCGAAACGCTCCATCTCCTCCGCTTGCGGGCTGAATTGCAAGAGCGTGAGATCGATTCCGGCACGCTGCAAAGCATCGAGGCGTTCGGCGATGAGTTCCGGCGTCCCGATCAGCTCTGTCCGTAGCCCGCGATTCGAGACCGAGTATTCCTCGACCGACATCGCCCGTTCGAGCTGCGTTCCGGCGAGCCACTGCTGATAATTTGCGAAGCCGGCAGCCGACGCCCGCACGTCGGTGATGCGCACCAGCTCTCGGTTCGCCTGCTCGACCGACGGGCGGCAGATCACGAAGCCTGCAACGCCGAACAGCAGCGGCGGCGCAGATGGAGCGAGTCGCGCGCGGCGTGCGCGCATGTCGGCGATCTTTGCCGCCAGCCGCTCGGGCGGATCGCCGTGCATGACATACGCGTCGGCGTCGCGCGCGATGAGATTCTTCGCGGCGTCCGATTCGCCACCGGCATAAATCGGCGGAAGCCGGACCGGCTTCGGCTCGACGATCGCGTTCTCGATCCGATAAAACTCCCCGCGATGCGTGAATCGCCGCTCGCGCCACAACCCTCGAATCACGTTCAACCACTCCTCGGTCCGCGCGTAGCGGGCGTCGTGGACGTCGAACGGCAATCCCTGCTGCTCCGCTTCGTCACGCCACCACGACGAGACAACATTGAGCGCGACGCGCCCGCCGCTGATGTGATCGATGTTGGCGGCCTCCTTCGCGAGCAGGCCGGGATGATGAAAATTCGGCCGGACTGCGACCATCAGCTCGAGCCGGCGCGTCACCGCCGCCAGCGCCGCCGCGGTCGACCACGCCTCGAGGCTCGGCGCATCGACGCCTTTGATGTCGTTGAGATTCAGCTCGGCGATCAACGTGATGTCGAATCCGATCTGTTCGCTGCGGACCGCCAGATCGCGCACGTAGCGCCACGACGCTTCCATCCGCTCGTCTTCGACGTTGCGCAGCCATCCACCGAAAACCGGCAGCCAATATCCGAATCTCATGCGACCGCCCTCCGCACCATCAGCTCTTCCAGCGCGTCGACGAGCTTGACGGTCGGATCGAAGCCCAGCACCTGCACCGGATCGGCGACGAAATTCGAAAGCGCGTTGATGTCGTAGAAGTAGACCGCGCCATCGCGGCTGCTTTCGAGGTATTCGATCCCGCCCACGTCGATCTCCGCTTCTGACGCGATCCGCTCGGCAGCATCAATCAATTCCGCCGATGGAGTGAATGGCTCGACGCTCAAGCCGGCATTTGCGGCGCCGGCCGGGCACGCGATGCTGGTGAGCTCGCGGCCATCGACTGTTTTGCAGACGTCGGCCGGGCAGAGATTGAAGTCTTCGGTGTCGCCGAGGTGAATGCGGATGCCGTAGAGAAATTCGGCGTTGAGCGTCTCGATCCGCACGATGCTGTTGCCGCGCGGCTTGTGATACTCCTGGGCCAGCAGCACGCCATCGAGCCCGGCCGCGATCGACTTGTCGTAGACCGCTTTCACGAGATCGATTGGCCGATCGAATCGCACGATGCCTGCGCCGCTTCCGCCGATGTTCGGCTTCACGACGATCGGAAATTCGAGCGATTCGGCCGCTCGCGGCAGCGAATCGATGTCGGCCACCACGCGAGTCTTCGGCGCGCGAATTCCGAGTCGCGACAGAAGCGCGATCTGCAATGCCTTGCTCGTCTCGATTCGGAAGGCGGCCGAACCGTTGAAGACGTCAATGCCGTGCGACTCCAGCCACGCCAGGTAGTCGTGCGTCGCGAAGATCGCTCCACCCCGCCCGCGCCGCCATGCGGATGGGCTCATGCGGTTGAAGGCCGCAGAAACCAGCGGTGGCTGTCCGGCCGGATCGAAGGAGTGATCGTCGGCGTGCACGCGAACATGCGGTGTTCCGCGGCGATCGAGCTCCGCGAACAGCGGACGGAACCAATCGGGGTGTTCGTAGAAGATCAAAAGCGGTCGTGTTGTCATTCAAACTCCTCGGCAAAAAATAAAAAACCCGCAACGGCAAGCCGTGCGGGTTTTCGTGTGATCGATGCGCTTTGCTGTTAGGTCAACGACACTTCACCCGCATGCGTGGTGCAACAAGGACACATGCAAGCGAGGACTCGTGTCATTCGTGGGCTGTTATACCGTGTTGATCGCGTCGCGTCAATTCGATGAGCGTGATCTCGCCGCCCACGCCGAGCCGCGACGGTGGACCCCAGTAGCCGGTGCCGCGGCTGACGTACAGCATCGTGTTGCCGACGCGATACAAACCTGCGACGACCGGTTGGAACCATCGGATCAGCAGATTGAATGGAAAGAATTGTCCGCCGTGCGTGTGTCCTGAGAGCTGGAGATCGACACCATGGCGCGACGCCGCTTTGGCGGCCTGCGGGCGATGCGCCAGCAGAATCTTGAACGCGTCGCCAGGCGCGTCCGCGAGCGCGCCAACGACATCGCTCTTACCTCCGACCGGATCGGTGACGCCGGCGATCACGAGATCATCGCGAACGACGCGATGCTCATTCTCGAGGAATGTCATGCCGAGGCGCTCGAACTCATTGACCCATTCGGTGGCGCGCCAGTAGTACTCGTGATTTCCCGTGACGATGAAGACGCCGTCGCGTGCGCGAAGATCGCGCAGCGGCTCGATGGCATCGCGAAGATCGTCGACATGCCCGTCGATCAGGTCGCCGGTGATGACGATCGCATCGGCGTCGAGCTCGTTCGTACGGCGAACGAGCGACTCGACGAAGCAGCGCTGGATCGTCGGCCCGATATGCACGTCGCTCCATTGCACGATGCGGTAGGGCTCGACATCGGCGGGAATCTGCAGCGAGACGACGCGCGGCCGCCGCGCCTGGAGAAATCCGATGAATGCCAGCATCCCGGCCGCCGCCAGCGTCGCGAAGCTGATGATGCGCGGGCTGACCGTCGCGCGGAAAATCAGGAGCCCGATGCGGAGCACGTCGGACGTCAGAACGACGACGAGCAGCATCGCGAAGACGCTCATCGTCCCGTAGCCGATGCTTTGAGCAATCGGACGCCGCGAAAGCAACGGCAGTACCGTGATGCACGGCGCGAGAAGCACGATGCTCCACGCGATCGCCGGTGCGATTCCGCCTGCCGCCGCCGCGACCAGAAGTGGCCGCGCTGCATAGACATGCAGGCCGATCCAAAGTGCCATCATTGCAGCGGCTCGGATCAGCTCGTTTGGGGAGCTCAAAGCGCGAATGCTTCGCATGGAACCGTTAGAACGCGTCATGTAACCAAAACCCTCCCACCGGATCCAAAGGGTTGAAACTTTTCAGCCGCGCGCGCCGTTCGGATGTGCGCAGGAGGTTCCCGTGAGTAAGTTTTACGCGACGTTGATTGCCGGCCTTTCGGTTTTCGCAATGGCCGCCGCAGGAGGTTGGATGAACTTCAAGAAACCCGCAAATCCCGAGCTCAAGAAGAAGCTCACCCCGATGCAGTTCGAAGTCACGCAAAACGAAGGCACCGAACCCGCCTTTCATAACGAGTATTGGGACAATCACCGCGCCGGCATCTATGTCGATGTCGTATCCGGTGAACCGCTTTTCAGCTCGGCCGATAAATTCGAGTCGGGCACCGGCTGGCCGAGCTTCACGAAACCGCTCGACCCTGCAAATGTAGTGACGAAGACGGACCGAAAATATTTCATGGTTCGCACCGAAGTCCGTTCCAAGCACGCCGACTCGCACCTCGGCCACCTTTTCAATGACGGTCCGGCGCCGACCTATCAGCGCTATTGCATGAACTCCGCTTCGCTGCGATTCATCCCCGTCGAAAAATTGCAGGCCGAGGGCTACGGCAACTATTTGCCGCTGTTCCAGAAAGCGGAGGCACACAAGTGACCGAGAAGGCCACCCTCGCGGGCGGTTGCTTCTGGGGAGTCGAAGATCTGCTAAGGAAACTCGACGGCGTGATCGATACGACCGTCGGGTACACCGGCGGCACGCTCGCCAAGCCGCGATACGAGGATGTGAAGACCGGGCGCACCGGGCATGCGGAATCGATTCAGATCGAGTTCGATCCGAAGAAGATCAGCTACGACCAGATCCTGGAGTTTTTCTTCCGCCTGCACGATCCGACGACGCTCAATCAGCAGGGCAACGATCGTGGGACACAGTACCGTTCCGCGATCTTCTATCACGATGAGAAGCAGCGCGAGATCGCCGAGCGCGCCAAGGAGAAGGCGCAGGCGAAGTGGCCGCGTCCGATCGTGACGCAGGTCGTGCCGGCGTCAGACTTCTGGCCCGCGGAGGATTACCACCAGGATTATCTGCAGCGGACTCCGTGGGGATATACCTGCCACTATTTGCGGCCGTAAACCGCTTCGGTCACAGTACGGCTGCCGATGGAGTCTCAAGGCTGGGAAGGAGAGCACCATGAGACTGCATGAAATCCAAAGTATCGAGATCCTGGCTGGGTACGACAATACCTTTGCATTCATCGCCGATCCCGAAAACCTGCCGAGGTGGGCGGAAGCATTCGCGGCCGTGCAAGAAAACCGCGCGCGCCTGCGGACGCCGCGCGGTGAGACTGAGATCGCGTTGGAAGTGGAGCATGACGTTCGGTCGGGTATTGTCGACTGGCGCATGACGTTCGCCGACGGGTCGGTCGCGTTCGCGAATTCGCGCCTCACGCGCGGAAGCGACGGGCGCCTCGTGTACGCGTTCGTGCTTCATGCGCCGCCATTGCCGCTGGAAGAGATCGAGGGAGCATTGCGAGAGCAGTCGCATACGCTCGCTCGCGAGCTGGTGCGTCTGAAAGCGCTCGTGGAGCATAGGGATGGATCTCGTTGAACGCGCAAAAAATGGCGACGCCGATGCCCTCGATTCACTGATCGCATCGGTTCAGGACAAGATCTACGGCCTCGCAGTCCGGATGCTGTGGCATCCCGAGGATGCGCAGGATGCCACCCAGGAAATTCTGATCCGCATCGTGACGCATCTGTCGACCTACCGTGGCGAAAGCGCCTTCACGACCTGGTGCTATGCCGTCGCGACGAACTATCTCCGCACGGCCGCGAAGAGCCGCCTCGAACGCCACGACTACACCTTTGATCGATTCGGCGACGAGCTTCTCGACAGCGCCGCCGAACCGGCTGACGATCTTCGGGAGAGGCCCGATTACCTCTCGCTCCTGGAAGAGATCAAGGTCGGCTGTACGCTCGGCATGCTCCTGTGCCTCGACCGCGAGCACCGTCTTGTCTACATCCTCGGCGAGATTCTCGAAATCGATTCCACCGAGGGCGCAAACATTCTGAACATCTCGGCCGCCGCCTTCCGCAAGCGACTCTCGCGCTCACGCGAGCGGATCATCAGCTTTACGTCGCGGATGTGTGGATTGCTCGATAAGGGTAATCGATGCCACTGCCGTTTGCGGCTGACGGCCGCGATGGCGAGCGGTCGTGTAGCCGCAGGACACTCGATCTTTCCGGTCGCCGATACCGCCGCCGACTTTGCCAGAGTCGAACGCGAGGTGCAGAAGTTGGAGAGCGCACGGCGCATGGCGGCGATCTATCGCAGTCACCCGCCGTTTGTTGCGGGTGATGCGTTGCGCGACCGCCTGCGGCAGCTTGTGCGCGGGCTTGCTTAACGGCGACGCGGTGTTAACGGCACCACGCCCACGATCCGCAGCGGGCCGCCCGACCCGCCCGCGATCTTCATCGGCAGGGCGATCACCCACGCTCCGCTCTCCGGCAGCCGGTCGAGATTCGCGATGTTCTCGAGGCCGGGCACATTAGCGCCGTTCGCGATCTGATGGACGATGAAGTCCTTCGATTGCCCGTAGTCAATGCTGGCGGTGTCGACGCCGATCGCGCCGACATGGCGATTGCTCACCAGATAGCGCGCCGAATCTTCGCTGTATGACGGAAAGTGCAGCTTGTCCGTCGCGCCGGGCGTGTCGTCGCCGAAATACTTTTTCCGATCGGGATAGCGCGATCCCCAGCCGGTGCGGAGCAGTACGATCGTGCCCGGCTGAATGACGCCGTGTCGTTTTTCCCAATCCGCGACGTCGGCAACCGTGAGGCGATAGTCCGGATCGTTAGCGGCCTTCGAGGCCACGTCGATGACCGCCGCCGGCGCGATGAGCTGCCGCACCGGAATCTGATCGACGCTGAGTGCGCCCTGCGAGAAGTGA
>QHVX01000024.1 GCA_003222375.1 Acidobacteriota bacterium | reverse complement strand
GGCACGAAAGTCCTCGGCGATCAGCCGGCGCTGATGAAAGATCCTGAGGCGCTGCGCCAGGCGCTCGCATCGAAATCGTATTGGCTGATCGGATTCGCGCTGGTCATCGGCGCGCTGTACGCGCTCATGATCTGGATGCAGAAAAGAGCCGCAGGCCGGCCTTCAGAACATTGAGCGGCAGGAGCGCGCAATTGAGGCGCGACGGTCGAATCTCTTCCTGCAGCGCGGCGAGCAGCTTTTCCTGAGGCCAGTCCGCGACGTCATCGAGTGCTGCCCCGGTGATCATCTCGGTCAACAGCGAGCTGGCAGCTTGCGAAATCATGCAGAGATCGCCGCGAAAACGCGCAGCGCGCACCGTCCCGTTGTCTGTGATCGCGATCTCGATGCGCACGCGGTCGCCGCAAAGCGGATTGAGATCCTCGTGCACGATGTCGGGACTCTCGAGCGATCCCTGATTTCGCGGATGGCGAAAGTGATCGAGGATCACGTCACCGTACATGGAGCGGATTCCCGTTGCGTCCGTGCATGACCGCCACGACCTGGGCCACGATACTCAGCGCGATCTCGGCGGCGGTCTCGCCGCCGATGTCGAGTCCGATCGGCACGCGCACGCGGTGCAGTTGCTGCTCGTCAACGCCATCTTCTCGCAACATCTTCAGGATCGCCGCCCCGCGCCGGCGGCTGCCGAGGAGTCCGACGTACGGTGCATCGGTGGCCAACACGCGTTTCAAAACAGGAATCTCGTACTTGTAATCGTGCGCCACGAGGACGACCGGCGTCATGGCATTGAATTCGATCTTTTCAGCGAGCTCGGATGCGATGCCGACGCGAATTTCGTCGGCGTCTGGAAAACGGTCGCGGGTCGCGAAACGCGGACGTCCATCGATGATCACCGCGCGAAAACCAACCGCTTTCGCAAAAGTCACGAGTGGGATCGCGACCGCGCCCGCGCCGAAAATGAACAGCGTCGACGGCGGACGCAGAACCTCGAGGTAAATCTTGTCGTCGAGCATTCGCGAACGCCCGTCGGGCGGCTCGATCAGCGCATGCGACCCTGAGCGCACGTCGGTGGCGATGGCAATCGATCGTCCCTTCGCGATTTCGTAAAGGCTCGGATTGAGCGGCTCGATGAAGACGTCGATCGTCCCGCCGCACGTCAATCCGATCTCCCACGCATCTTCGTCGCCGAGCTGCATGTTCAAAAGCGACGGCCTCGACGATTGCAACACCTCGGTTGCACGCTCGATCACGCGCGCGTCGACGCAGCCGCCGATCGTGACTGAGCCGAAGATCGCGCCGTCCTCGCCGACAAACATCTTCGTTCCCTCTTTGCGCGGCGTCGTTCCGTGCGTGCCGACGAGCGTCGCCATCACGGCCCGTTTGCCGGAGCGGCGGATCTGATCGATCAGCTCGAATGTCTCGTGCGACATTCGAAGTCCTCCATGGTGTCGATGTCCTGTGCGATGCCCGCGTCGGTGACCGGCAACTCGCTGACGCTCACCTCGCCGAAGATCGCGCGGCATCCGACGTCGCCGCCAATCTGCATCAGTCGCGGGAACAGCGACGCATCGACCAGGACGGGATTTCCGCGCTGGCCGTTGAAAGTCGGGACGATGATCTTCGCTCCTGAGCGGCGATATTCGTCGACGAGCGCGGTGATTGTTTTCGATTCGACGAACGGCTGATCGCCGAGCGCAATGATGACCGCTTCCGTCTTCGCGGGAAGTGCGCGAAGTCCTGCGTGAAGCGACGTGCTCATGCCCTTCGCATAATCCGGATTCACGATCGCACGGCCGCGTACGTGCTTTTGGATCTCGTCCGCATTCGCGCCCAGGACGATGACGACAGCATCAACTTTGGATTGCGCAATGCGATCGATCGTCTGTTGCAGCATCGGTTTGCCGTCGAGCGGCACCAGCTGCTTCGCCTGACCAAAACGCTTCGCCTCGCCGGCGGCGAGAATGATGGCCGCGATCATGCCGGGACGATCTTATGCGCAGTCGGCCTATTGACAACGCCATGACCACAGTCATAGGTTTTCACTACAACGAAAGGTAAGACCAATGAACGCTCTGCGACACGCACTCCGCCTGGGTCGGCTGCTCGTAGTGTTGGCAGTCTCTCTCCTCCCTCTCATCGCAAATGGACAGGTCATCACCGGCACGATCTTCGGCACGGTCACCGACACATCCGGCGCTGCGCTGCCGGGTGTGACGATCACCGTGAAGAACAACGACACGGGGCAAACGCGCACCGTGCTGACCGAACCGGCCGGGACGTATCGCGCGGCCGCCTTGAGCCTCGGCGAATACGAAGTGCGCGCGGAGCTGGAGGGATTTCAATCGACGCTTCGCAAAGGCATCACGCTGACGGTTGGCCGCGAGGCGCAGGTGAACTTCAAGCTGGCCCTCGCCCGCGTGAGCGAAACGGTCGTCGTTCAGGCCGAGGCGCCGCTGGTGAATACGACTGAATCGACAATCAGCCACCTCGTCGATGAACGAAAAATCCGCGAGCTGCCTCTCAACGGCCGCGATTTCTCGCAGCTCATCCTCCTGCAGCCAGGCGTGACGATGAGCCGCAACAGCAACAATTCGGCGAACGTCGGCCGGGGCATCAAGATCTCGGTTGCCGGCGCGCGACCAAACCAGAACCTCTTTACGCTCGACGGCACCGATTACAACGACGCCCTGAACAACGCGCCGGCAAGCGCGCAGGGACTGATGACGGGGGTGGAGACGATCAAGGAATTTCAGGTCCTCACAAACACCATGAGCGCCGAATATGGCCGCGCCTCCGGCGGCGTTTTCAATGTCGTCACCAAATCGGGGACGAACGACATTCACGGATCGGCGTTCGAGTTTCATCGCAACGATCGCTACGACGCCAAGAACTACTTCGATCAGCAGAAGCCCGACTTCAAGCGCAATCAGTTCGGCGCTTCGCTGGGCGGTCCGATCGTCCGCGATCGTCTGTTCTTCTTCGGCAGCTTCGAAGCACTCCGCGAGGACAAAGGCATCACTTCTGTTTCCACGGTCCTCGACGACAACGCGCGACAGGGCATTCTTCCAAGCAAGACGGTCAAGGTGAACCCGCTCGTTCTTCCGTACATCGGTCTGTTTCCGCGATCGAACGGCCGAGTGTTAGGCGGCGGTGCCGCGGAATACATCAGCATCTTCCAGCGCGCGTCGTATCAGAACTTCGCGATGGGGCGTTTCGATCAAAACTTCTCCGAACACGACTCGGCGTTCGTGCGGTATCTGTACGACAACTCGCATATGGACGAGCTGGTTCTCTTTCCGGAGTTCCCAAACCTGGTGCAAAACGAGAAGCAGGTCTTGACGGCCGAGGAGCGACACGTTTTCTCTCCTGCGGTTCTGAACGAAGCGCGCTTCGGCGTGAACCGCTCCAATCCGCGCGAGGACATCAATCCGATTGACCCGCATCGGGAGATCGCCTTCGTTCCGGGTCTGCCGTTCGGTCAGATTCAGGTCACCGGCCTGACAGAGATCGGAACCGATCGGAACAACCCCCGAAACTTTTCACAGAATCTCTATCAGCTCACCGACAACGTCTTCTGGGGAACGGGACGGCATCATCTCAAGAGCGGCATCAACCTCGAGCACTTCCGATATGACGGATTCTCCGACAGCCGAAGCCGTGGACGGTTGCGCTTTGCAACCATCGAGACCTTTCTGACCGGAACGACGCGGGATTTCGAGCTCGCGAAACCCGGCTCGGATTTCGAGCGGCACTATCGCCAGAATCTCGTCGGAACTTATATCCAGGACGATTTTCAGTTCCGGCCGCGACTGACGTTCAACCTCGGCCTGCGTTGGGAATTCGTCACGACGCCCAAAGAGCGCGACGGAAAGGTTTCCAATCTGCGCAGCATCAACGATTCGGCGGTCACGGTCGGCGACCCTCTTTTCAAGAATCCCACTCACAGGAATCTCGCGCCCCGTCTCGGGTTCGCGTGGGACGTGACCGGCGATGGGCGCATGGCAGTACGCGGCGGCACTGGAGTGTTCTACGAGCAGCCGCTTTTCTATCTGTATCGAAGTCCGATTTTCCGATCGGTTCCGTTCGTCGACCGCGGCCTGACCAGCAAACCCGCGCTGCCGATCGACATCGGTAAGCTCGGCAGCGGCGGCGTGCCCGACACGGAGCCGATGCCCTACAACCTGAAGTCGACCTACACCATCCAGTACAACCTCAATGTGCAGCGCGAGCTGCCTTTCTTCGGGACGGTCGCGTCGATCGGATACATGGGTTCGCGCGGTCACAATCTCTTCGGCCAGGGCGACATCAACACCGCCATTCCGCAGACTCTCAACGGCAAGGACTACTGGCCGACCGGTTCGCCTCGCCGAAATCCGAACTTCGGAACGGTACGTTCCGTTCTGCAGGGCTTCCACTCGCGCTACAACGGATTGACCCTCGGCCTCGAGAAGCGCAGATCGAATGGATTCCAGGCGCAACTTGCGTACACCTACGGCAAGTCAATGGACAACCGCTCCGGCGCCGGCGGACGCCTCGAATTCCGCAACGGGCAGTCGCGAACGTTCGATCCGTACAACCTCGATCTCGATTGGGGCCGCTCGGATTACGACGTGCGCCATAACCTGACGGTGAACGCCTCGTACGAGCTGCCGTTCGGGAAAAACAAGATCTACGGCGGGTGGCAGATCAACATGATCGGGACATACGCCAGCGGGGTTCCGTTCAGCCCGATCATTCCGGGCGATCCCGACCGCGACGGAAGCACCGAGAATCCAGGCAGACCAAATCTCGTTCCCGGCTGCAACCCGAACATCGTTCCGGGCGGCCGCACGCCGGATCACTGGTTTAACCCGCTGTGCTACTCGTGGAACCCGGTCGATGCCCGTCTCGGCGGCGATGCCGGCACGCGCGGCAACGCGAAGCGCAACAGCCTCGAGGGCCCCGCCTTCTCGACGGTCGATCTGGCACTGGTCAAGACCACACCTTTGACTGCCGGCGTGCAGATGCAACTGCGATTCGAGGTCTTCAACCTCTTCAATCGCGCAAACTTCGACATTCCGATCAATGATCCGGACGGCTCTGCGGTCTTCGACGACAAGGGCAATCGACTTTCCGATGCCGGGAAGATCTACACGCTCGTGACCGACGGGCGAGAGATGCAGTTTGCGATCCGGGTGATCTATTAAGAAGTTCGGCATCCTCGCGGCGGCGGGGGCGCTCTTGCTGTTGCGCAGCGCTCCCGTCGTTCCGTCAGGCGGTGACATTGCTCCGGCGCGCTTACTGCGCGATGCCTATCCGACATTCAACGGAATCGCGATCGACACCGAACGCGATTTCGTGGTGGCGAGCGACACGAATCTAAAGAGCGTCCTGATGTACACCCCCCGCGCGCGCAGCAGCAAGCCGCTGCGGCAGATCCGCGGAGAAAAGACGGAGATCGGATTCGTAGCGGGAGTGGCGGTCGATTCCGAGGCGCGCGAGATTTACGCGGTCAACAACGACATCGAAGATTCACTGAACGTTTTCTCTTACGATTCCGCCGGAAACGTCACTCCCGCACGGCGGCTCTCGGTTCCGCATCAGTCATGGGGCATCGCTCTCAGTCCGGCGCGAGACGAATTCGCGGTCTCCGTGGAAGTCCTGAACGCGATCATGATTTACCGCCGCATCGCCAACATCGTGGAGTCTCCGCGGCGCGTCATTCGCGGATCGCAGACCGAGATCGCCGATCCGCACGGAGTCTTCTGGGATGGTGTTCACGGCGAGATCGTGGTCGCCAATCACGGCAACTTCCGCGGCCTGGCAAAAAACACCGGGTCGGGATGCATGGCGGGAACCGGCGAATCGCGCGAAGGGCAGTTCCGACCGCCTTCGATCAACATTTATCCGGAGTCGGCGGATGGCGACGTCAAGCCGCTGCGGAAAATCGAGGGATTGCACACCGGTCTCGATTTCCCGATGGGGGTGGCCGTCGACGCGATGCACGACGAGATCATCGTTGCCAACAATGGCGACAGCTCGCTTCTCATTTTTGATCGGAGCAGCAACGGCGATGTTGCGCCTCGCCGCGTGATTCGCGGTCCACGCACCGGAATCGATCGTCCGATGGGAGTGGCGATCGATCCGAAGAACGACGGATTCTGGGCCGCCAATTTCGGCAACCACACTGCGACGTTCTTCTCCAGAACTGCCAGCGGCGATGCCGCTCCGATTCACGTCATCAGGAATGCACCGCCCGGCACACCGACCGTCGGCTTTGGCAATCCGATGGCGCTGGCTTTTGACAGCCGGCGGAAAGAGATTCTCGTACCGAATTGAGTCACACAGCCGCGCATCGCGATCTTCGCCAGGTCGGCGAACGGCAACTCCTCGCCCAGACGGGTCATCGAAGGACAGGCGACGAAGCTCGGCCGCACCGTGCACGGAATCGCCTACGATCCGCTGCGCGACGAAATCGTCGTCCCGAATCCGTTGGCGGCTGCCATCCTGGTGTTCCGCGGTTCGGCGGCCGGAGCTGAGGCGCCGATTCGGATCATCCAGGGTCCGCATACCTGCATGGTGCTTCCGCATGCCGTCAACATCGACACCAACCATCACGAAATCCTCGTCGGAGATCTGAACTCCAGAAGCGTGCTCGTGTTTCCGTGGAACGCAGACGGCGATGTTCCGCCGCTCAGAAGAATTTCGGGACCCAAAACGCGACTCGGTCACATCGTCGGCATGGCGGTCGATCCCGCGACAAATCTACTGGCGGTCTCGAACACCGACGAGATCGTGGTCTTCAACCGCACCGACGACGGCGACGTCGCGCCGCGGTCCGTCATTCGCGGAGCCAGGAGCGGCATCGGCGAGGAGCCGTGGCAGTTACAGGTGTACGAAGGACGCATCTTCGTGGCAGCATCGAATCATTTCCACCGCTGGGTATATCCGGCCGGCCAGATCAAGCCGAATGCCGAGTGGAAAAGCGTCCCGCACGATCCGTGGAACGACCCGGCGGAAGGATTCGTCGGCGTCTGGAAGATCGGCGACAACGGCGACATTCCTCCGCTTGCAATTCTCAAAGGTCGCCGAAGCGGGCTGCGTCATCCATCCGGCCTGGCCCTCGACATCGACGGCGGCGATGTGATCGTCTCGGACAGCGTCGACAACAGCGTCCGCACGTTTCACGTGCCGGACTTCTTTAACTCACACCGGCGGTAGGCGCTTCAGCAAATTCTCGCCGAGCTCGCGCGAACGCTGCGTCGCGGCCTCGACGGCATTCATGAGTGTCGTGCGCACGCCGCCGTGTTCGAGTGTGTGCAATCCCGTGATTGCCGTTCCGCCCGGCGATGTGACCATGTCTTTCAGCTTGCCCGGATGTTCATTCGTCTCGAGCAGCAGTTTGGCGGATCCGAGGAGAGTCTGGGCCGCCAGGAGTTGTGACGTGCGGCGCGAGAGGCCGACCTTAACGCCGGCGTCGCTGAGCGCTTCGAGGATCAAAAAAACGTACGCCGGGCCTGATCCGGAAAGACCGGTGACCGCGTCGAGCAGCGATTCGTCGAGGACTACCGTGACGCCGACGGCATCGAAGATTCGCTTGGCATCGTCGAGATCGGATTCCTGCGCGTGCTCGCCGCCCGCGATGGCGGTCGCGCCGGCGTCGACGAGCGCGGGCGTGTTCGGCATCGCTCGCACGACCCGCGTGCCGCTGCGCAACTTTGCCTGAATCGCCGCGACGGGAACACCGGCGGCAATCGAGATGACGAGCGCGTCGGCGCGAACGGACTCG
>QHVX01000023.1:1699-9098 GCA_003222375.1 Acidobacteriota bacterium | reverse complement strand
GATTGCAACCGCCGCAATGACGGCCGGCGAGACATTGCACGTCGACCTCGTCGAAGTGCCGATGCGCGTGCGCGCATCGCGTCCGTTGCGCGCCGACGACTTGCGCATCGCCGAGAACGGCATCGAGCAAACGATTTCCGACGTTCGATCTGACCGCGGTCCGGCGCGATTCGTCTTCATCGTCGACCGCTCGCTCAGCATGGGCGGCGGCAAGCTGACTTCCGCGCTGCGCGCGATCGATGAGGAATCGAAGTTGCTGCGTCCCGACGATCGCATGGAAGTCGTTCTGTTCAACCACAACGTGATGCCGGCGCGCGCGATCGCGCGCGGTGAAAGAGTCGAATCGATTTTCGGCAGCATTCCTCCATCGGGGGGAACGTCACTGCGCGACGCGGTCAGCTCGGTGGCATCGCACGATCGTACTTACGCGATCGTGATCACGGACGGCGGCGATCGCAACAGCATGACCAGCGAGGAGGACGCGTTGCGCAGGATCAGCGGCACCAAGCTCATCCTCGATGCCATCATCCTCGGCAGCTCCAGCCGCTTTCTCGACCGCGCCGCGAAAAATACCGGCGGCACGATCGCCGGCGCGAGCACGTCGAACGTCCAACGCGAGCTCCATCGCATGATCCTCGATATCAACAGCCGTTACACGGTCGCGTATCAGAGTCACGGCAATCCGAGCGGCTGGCGATCGATCAACGTCTCGGCGCGGCGGCGCGGGATCGAGATCGTCAACGCGCGCAAAGGCTATTTCGCCGAATGAGAATTGCCGTCTTTCTTTTCGCGATTCTGGCGCAGACGCGGATCGCATCCGATTTTGAGATTCAGCAGATGGAGCAGCAGGTCGCGCGCTCGAAGGATTTTTTATCGCAGCTTTCGGGACATCTGAACCTCGGCGATCTCCGCATGATGCGCAATGAAACGGCGGTCGCGCGCAGCGAATACGCGAAGGCGCTCGAGATCGCGACCAACGAGCGATTGGCCGCGCGCCGCGCCTCGGAGATGACGCGCTACGCAACCGCCACGTCGTACGCCGCGCTCGCGGAAGCGAAACTCGGAAACGCCGAAGACACGTTCGCGTTGTCCGAAGAAGCGATCCGTTACACCAGCGATTCGGCGAAGAGCTGGAATCTCTACGCGAACGCCATGACGGCGCTGGGCAAGCCCGCCAAGGCCGCGAGCGCGTCGCGCAATGCGGTCGCCATCGCATCGCACGAAAACGACAAGCTCGACCTCGCGATCTATCAATATGCATTGGCGTCGTCACTTCTCGAGCTCAAGCAGACGCCCGAAGCAGAAAAGCTGTTGGTGGACGTCATCACTTCGCTGCGATCGGAGTCCTTCGCCCCGCTGCGACGTGAAGTCGCGCGCACAGAGTCCTTCGAGATCTACTCGACAGCGCGCGGCGAACAATCCGCCTACATTTCGCTTCTCAATCGTTCGCAACTGCGTCTGGCTCGACTTTACGAGGACCGCGGCGACATCGCGCGAGCGCGCCAGCAGTACGCGAACGTGCTCGCGGATCGCAGTGACGATCCGACTGCGCTGGCCGCGATGGCCCACCTCAGCACATCAGCCGATGAACGCGAGCGCTATTACGCCGCGGCATTTGATGCCAATCCGTTTTCGCTGCCGCTCATCCGCGATTACCAGAAGTATCTGAGTGCAGGTGCCGGCTCTTCAGCCGGCACAGCACCGGCCGGAGGGCCGGTGCCTACATCGGGCTCGCAATTGCGAACAGGCCTCCAGCAAATGCAGCGTGGCGAACTGATCGCCGCACGTCAGACCGTCGATCAGTTGCTGCAGAAGTTTCCGAACAACGACACGCTGCAGCTCCTCGCGCGCGAGATCGAGCAGCGACGTGGAGGCGGCAGCGATCTTCGCGTGCTGATCGCGGCGTTTAACAACAACACACTAACCGCTGAGCAACGCGCAGAACTTGACCGGAAGACGTTCACCAGCGATGTGATTTTTGATCACGGACCACCCTTCGAAACCGGAAGGATCGACGACGTTCCTTTCCGATTCAGCGAGCCGACGACGTTCAACGGAAATTTCGTGTCCGGCGTGCGGCTGCGACTCACCTATCGCGTTCTTGGAGCCTCGCAACTGAACGGCGCAGACGCGCTGCTTCTCGAACCTGTGCGATTGGAGAATCCGCGATGACTCTGCTCATCCTGGCAGCCGTTATCGCGGCGACCGATCGCGGCGTTCTGGTCGCGAAAAGCGGCAGCGTCGAGATGTTCGATCGCACTGCCGTGACCCGGATGTGGAGTGGCGACGGTTTGCAAACGCCGGCGCGCATCGCAACGTCTAAAGATCAAGCGGTGATCATCGATCCGCTCGCGAGCCAAATCCGAATGATCGATCTCGCATCCGGGCGCGGAACAACGCTGCCGACCGGCGAGACACCGATCGACGGACTATTTTTGAACGGCCGGTTTTATCTCCTCGAGCGCGATGCTCGAGCCCTCGAACGGATCGGCACGGACGGCACGAGGGCGTCCATTGCGTTGGCCGCCGATCCGGCGTTTGTCCGGCAGGCGGGCGGACGCATTTACGTCTACAGCCGCACGCCCGGCGTCATTCAGGAAATTACGACGACGCCGTTTCAGATCCGGCGCATCGTGAACGTTGCACCATTCGCGTCGGACCTGGAAGTCGATGCAAAGAACGCGTACCTCGTCTATCCGCGCGGCGGAAAAATCGGAATCGTCTCGCTGACCACGATGCAGTCGGGCGGGACCTTCGACGTCGGCGCCGTTCCGATCGATGCGACGTTCGCCTCGAGCGGCACGGCGCTCACTGCGCGAACGCTCGCTGTCGCCGATCCCTCCGCCAAGCGCGTGTGGATGGTGCAAGGGGCAGAGTCGTTCGCACATGCAGTCGCCCGCGGTTTTCTCCGCGGCCTCATCGGCCTCGGCCTCTACAGCGGCGGAGCGTCGCAATGCCCGACCGGCGTCGATCGTGTCATCGTTCAAGGCTCTCGGTCGTACGCCTACGACTCGAGCAGTGGCACACTTTACCGGTTCTCGAAATCGAAGAGCACCATCGTGTCGAAAAATATTGCACCGGAAGGATTTGCAGTCAGTCCCGGCGCGGTTTACGTCTGGGACGACGCGGTACGACGGTTGCAGCGTTTCCCGATCAATGACTGACAAAAAAACATGTATCCGCTGCGGGCGTGCCATCGACCGTTACGCACACTCGTGTCCGTTCTGCAATTGGGATCAATCGCAGGCCGTGCCGCCGCCGGAGGAGATGATCACCAGCACGGCGCCGCCGTACGTGCCGCCCGATGATCGTCCCTGGCGCGGAAAAATTCTGGCAGGCGTGGCGTTTGTCGCGCTGCTCGTCATCGCCTTCGTCGTCGGCACGTTCATCCACGGATTCGAGCCGAGCGAAGTGAAAGCGGCGCAGAAAAAAGAGGTGACGCCACAGCTCGCGTCGGGGCAAAGGTTCACGCCGGCGCCGCGTAGCAACGTGACGCTCGTGCCGGTCAACGGATCGGGTCTGCCGGAATCGATCGAGCAACCGATCACCAGCGCTCCGCCGCAGGCGCCCGGTCAGCAGCCCAACGACGCGACCGCGTTGCCGGCCGATCAATACGCAGCCGCCGCAGCTCGCGCGAAAGCGCAACGCGAAGCAGCGAAGAAGAATGAGCTGGTCGACCCGCGTTCGATCACCGGCGCGGCCTACCAGGAAGCTGAGAAAACGAAACGCGACGACACAAACGCGCCGGCTCCGTCGGAGAAACCGCGAAGCGTGTCGCGGACCGAGGCGTATCTCGAGTCGAAGCCGCTTCCACGCATCAATGTCGATCACGACATCACCGCGCGATTGAATCTGACCGTGTCGCCGGAAGGCAGAGTCACGGACATCGACGTCAACGAGCCGATTCCTGACATGCCGAAGTTGATCGCCGCGGTGCAGAATTGGCGATTCCGGCCGGCGACTGAAAACGGAACGCCCGTGACAGCGCGGGTGGCAGTCGATATAACGTTTCACGCGAATGAGTAAAGCCGTGTGCGCCGCGTGCCGGCACGCGATCGATGACGCCGCGAAAATCTGTCCCTACTGCGGCTCCGATCCGCGCACCGGCAAGAAGATCGTCGACACGCAGGCGCTTCTGCAGGAAGTTTTTCATCCGCGCGAGCTTTCGGCTACCGAGGAAGTGATGCAGTACGCGCGGCAGCGGCAGGGCGTCGTCATCACATGTGCGGTCATCCTCGTGCTGGCGCTGCTGGCCGGATTCCATCAGTACGTCCTCCGTCGAAATCGGACCGCGGTGTCGGACTCCGCCGCAGTGCCGCTCACCGATGTCGCAGATCTCAGCAATCAGGCGGAAGAGACGCGCGCACTGCCGATGCCCGATCTCAAATTTCAATATGACGGCCGTCCGCAGACGATGCGCAGCTTCATCATCGAGCCGGGCGCCGTGGCGCCGCCAAGTGGGGCGCCGGCTTCAGCCGGCACTCAACCGGCTAAAGCCGGTGCTCCACCAAAGCAGTGACGATCGCGATCGCCGTCATTCTGGTCGCGAGCGTCGTGGGCCTGCTGCTTTACATGCGGGCGCAAAAACCCGTCACCACCGGTCAGCAACTGATTCAACAAGCACGCTATGCCGATGCCGTGGCAGCCGCGGGCGACGACTGGCTGCATCGCGCCGAAGCATTGAAATTGTTAGGCCGGTTCGAGGAGGCCATCGAATCGTATCGGCGATCCGATGATCCCGCCGCGCGTGAGGGCATCGCTCTTACGCTCGCGCATCTCGAGCGCGATCTCGATGAGGCGCAGCGTCTGATGGAAGAGCAGATCAATCTCTATCCGCAAATTCAGGAATTCCAGGCCCTCGGCCTCGCGTACATCCTGCTTCGCGCTGGAAAGCGCGACGAAGCGCTGCGTGTGTTTGGCGACAACGTCGAGCTGCTCGAGACGCGCTTCCGCGATGACTATACCGATCGCGATCGCATCATGGTGCTGCTGACCAAGCGCGGCGCACGGATGTACGCGATTGGTCAGCAGCACCATGATGCGATCGCGATCGGGATCGATCCACAGTGATGTTCCGGTAAAGCCGGTATGGCCGTAGGCACGTTGCGACAACATCTTCGTCGCTTCGCTTCCGGTCGGCAGTTGCCATCCGAATCCGCGAGCGTCGTCGAGTTTCGGCGTGTGATTGCGGATCGCCTCGTCGACAATCTCGCGCGGCAGGATTTCGGCGTTGACCCACGCCTGCGCCATGCGAAAAATTGCCCGCGCGGTCGCGAACAGTCCGGCGTTGCCCGCCGTCCCGCCCGCAAAAAACGAATTGCCGTCGTGGGTCTCACCCCAGATCAGCCGGTCGCGCGGCGCCTTGATGTTCGCCATCTTCGCTTCGTAGCGCTGCCCCCACTCCGTCGCAGCGATGCGCGATCGAAGTGACGGACGCGGATTGAACATCGCGTCGGAGGGCAGCAGTGGCTTCGCGCGCGCGACGTAATCGGTAAGCGCATACCAAAGAAGAATGAAGTTGAGATCGGAGTACACCACCTTCGTTCCGCGCTCGTAATCCGGTCCTTCTTTGAGGATTGTGTCGATGTACTTCGCCGTGTACGCATAGAGCGGCAGCCACGCGCGAAGGCCGGATGTATGCGTCAACAGCTCGCGATATGTAAAACCGTAGTATTTATCGTCTATATTTTTTATCGACTGCAGGATGAGCGTCGTCGTCACCAGCGGCTTCGTGAGTGACGCGCAGTCGTAAACTGTTTCGAGGGTGACGGGGATCCGGACCGGCACGACGACGCAGTTGCCGACCGCCCCCTCCGCGATGATTCTGCGCGAATCGCCGACCGCATATACCGCTGATGGAAACGATCCGACGTCGATTTCGCTGCGCAGAAAATCGTCGATCAACGGGCAGCACTGGAACATGTGCTGCCGGCATGTGTCAACGCGAATTCTGGTTGCACGCCGTGTTACCCTCGATTCGCTCGATGCTGAAACTCGAGAAACTCGAAATCAACGGCTTCAAATCGTTCTACGATCCCGCCCAACTCTCCTTCCCCGTCGCGTTGACCGCCGTGGTTGGCCCGAACGGCTGCGGCAAGTCGAACATTTGCGACGCCATCATCTGGGTCCTGGGTGAGAACCGCGCGACGCACATCCGCGGCGAGACGATGGAAGACGTCATTTTCCAGGGATCGGCGCGACGGCGTCCGCTGTCGATGGGCGAAGTCACCCTCACGCTGAAGACCGACAACGGGCATCCGGCGGCCGAGGATGGACGGATCACGCTGCACCGCCGGGTGTTTCGAACCGGCGAATCCGAATTCCGCCTGAACGGAAAACGGGTGCGGATGAAGGACATCTCCGACATCCTCATGGACACCGGCCTCGGCATCCGCAATTACTCGGTGATGGAGCAGGGCAAGATCGATCTGATCCTCTCCAACAAGCCGCAGGATCGCCGCCGTCTGATCGAAGAAGCGGCCGGCATCACGAAGTACAAGACGAAGCGGCGCGCGGCCGAGCTGAAGCTCGAAGAGACGCAGGCGAACCTCCTGCGCATCGACGACACGCTCGCCGAGGTCACGCGCAATCTGAATTCGCTGAAGCGACAGGCCGGAAAAGCGCGGCGACATCGAGAGCTCGTCGAAGAACTCTCGACGGCCAAGCGCGCGCTCTACAAAGGCCGCATTGTGCTTGCGGAGATGGAACAGCGCGCTGCCGGCGCCGGAGTGGCAGCATCGCAGGCGAGTGAGAGCGAGCTTGCCGCGCAACTCGCAACCGATGAAGCCGCGCTGGCCGAAAACCGCACGCTGCTGACCAATCGCGCGTCGCGCGCATCGGCTGCTCGCGAGGAAATCGCGGCCGTCACCGGCGACGTCGAGCGTCTCCGATCATTCCTGCAGCAATCCGAATCGGCGCTGACCGATCTGCGCAATCGCATCGAGATCGCGCGCGGGCAGACGACGAACATCGGCGACGAAGCCACCGAGCAGCAGGCTCTCCTCGAGGAAAGGAACCAGGCGCTCGAAAACGCGCGGACGGAACGCAATCGCCTTCGCGAAATCGCGGAGCAGCTCGAGCGCGAGCGCCAGGAAAAATCCGATGAGGTCCGCGGTCACGAAAAGGCGCTGGCCGACAATCGCGAAACGCTGATGCGCACCATCGCGAGTATTTCCGAGGCGCGCAATCAGGTGCATCAGATCGAGGTCGCGGTCGAGAAATGCGAGTTCTATCTCGGCAAGCTCACTGACGCGGCCCGCAAGGCGACCGAGAGCCGCGACGGAGCCCGCGCGACGATGCGCGAATGGGACGCCGCCGTCCGCGCCGCGGAATCGGCGCTGGTGGCCGCCCAACATGCCGCACGCGATGCGGTTGCGATGCGCGACGACGCTTCTTCGCG
>QHVX01000023.1:0-1680 GCA_003222375.1 Acidobacteriota bacterium | reverse complement strand
CGTGTCGCAGATCACCTACAAAATCGATTCGGTCCGCACACTGCTGGCGTCACTCGAAGCGCAGGATGAAAACGTCCGCGGCGCGATTCTCGAATTGATTCCGAATGCCGTGTCGGCCGCCGAGTCGGTGCACGCAACGCAGGGATTCGAAGCGGCGCTCGACACCCTGCTGCGCGAGGTTTCGAAGGCGACGGTCGTCGAGAACGAGGGACTCGCAGTGGCTGCGATCAAACGCTTGCGCGAGCGCGGAGCAGGGCGCGGCGCGTTTCTGAACGTAGGACCGGCTCTCAGCCGGTCAGCGCCGGCTGGAGAGCCGGCGCCACATGGCGATGCTCGATACGCCGTCGTCGGCGAGGGCCCTGTCGCCGATGCCGTGCGCAGCGCGATTCCGGAGGCCTACATCGTCGGCGATCTGCAGCAGGCAATCGACCGCGCAAAAGAACGGCCGCACGCCACATTCGTCACGCTCGACGGTGACATCGTTCGCGGCCCGCTTCTGATCGGCGGCAAAACCGAGGGCGCGACGCCGGGAGTTTTTTCGATCAAGCGTCAGCTCGCCGATCTCACCTCGCTCCTCGGCACCGAAGAGACGCGCGCGACGGAGCTCGCCGCCGAATTGCAGGGAATCGAGGAGGAGCTTCGCGCGGCTGACGATGCTCGCATCATCGCGGAAGAGCGCGCGCGCTCCGCGGAAGTCGCGTTGCGCGATCAGCGCGGCAGTCGCGATCACGCGATGATCGAGCTCGATCGCTTCGAGCGCGAGCTGGCCGTGACTTCCGAAGAACAAACGCTGTACGCCGAGGAGAAAGAGCAGCTCGTGGGGCGGCGGAATGCGGCCGTCGCCGATCTCAATCATCTCGAGGAACGTGAGCGCTACATCCACGAGCAGATCCGCACGCATGAGCAGCAGCTCACCGCGGCCCGAACACAATTCGAAGAGGTGACTGACATCGCGACGCGGGCGCGCGTCGATGTCGAGACCGCGACCGGCGTGGTCAATGCCGTTCAGCGCGAACACGAAAACCTCTCGCGCATCGTCGTCTCCCTCGGGTCGCGCACCACGCAGTTGCAGCAGGAAATCGAGTCGCTGCGGCGCAAGCAGCACGAAACCCAGGCGGCCGCGGAAGAAGCGCGAGCGCAACTCGAACGCGCGCTCGTCCGTCTGCGCGACGTCGGCGAAATGCGAATCGCGCTGGAAGCGGAGGTCGCCGACCTCGAATTGCGCGTGCAGCAATTGGAAGCGCGCGCGCTCAGCTCACGCGAACTGTGGAATGCAGCCAAAGACGCCTTGTTCGAGTCCGAGCGGCGGCGCGATCGCGCGAACGCCGCCTTCGATCTCCTTCGCGAGCAGGTCGCGCTCGATCTTCACGCCGGCATCGACGCGCTGGCCGAGGTCGAGCCGCCTGCCGATGATCAAGCTCGCGTCAATCTCGAATCGGAAGTCGCGCGATTGACGGAGCACATCGAGCGCATCGGCCCGGTCAATGTCCTCGCGATCGAGGAACATCAGGAGCTCGAACAACGCGAGTCGTTCCTGCGTACGCAGCGCGATGATCTGGTGCAGGCGATCGAGTCGCTGCGATCGACGATCCGAAAAATCAACATCACGTCGCGCGAGCTCTTCCGCGACGCCTTCAACGGCGTCAATGAAGCCTTCGGCCAGATCTTCGCGTCGCTCTT
>QHVX01000022.1 GCA_003222375.1 Acidobacteriota bacterium | reverse complement strand
TCGCGGTGGCCATCACGAGATCTTCGAAGCGTCCCCAGATGTTAGGCCGGATCGTGTCGCGCTCGTAGCCGGTGAGCATGAAGCGATCGGGTCCCTTGCCGATGAAGACGTTGAAGTGGTTGAACCAGAAATCGACCATCACCTCATGGAGCTGACGCTCCGATTCGGTGGCCCGAATGATGCGCTGCGCGATGAGGTCCTCCACCACCACCCGCCCCTTCTGCCGCGCTTCCTTGATTTCGGCAGTGTCGACATCACCGGCATCCGCTTTCCGCATGCGCCGCGCTTCGACGATCGGTTTGTAGTAGTTGTCCATGATTTCGCCGTTGCTGAGGCGAAGCGTCGGCATGATCTCGAGACGCGCTTCGACGGCACGATCCGGAATCGATTCGGGATGGAGTTGCTGATCGATCCACTTTTCGACGCCGATTTCGAGAATCGTGTCGACGTCGCCGGGCCGCGCTCCGAAAGTGAGCCGGTTGAGAGCGTGCTGCGCGCGTTCGCGCGCGGTCATCCTGGAATGGCTGCTGAAGGCGGCCGCGATCAACAACGCCATCGCGGCTAAAGCGAGACGTTTCATGGATTTTTAGACGTCGGAGCGCCCCGGGCCGTTTACGGCAGCCGCGGCACTAGCCAGCCGTCGACAACGCGAGCCTCGAAGCCGAAGAGATCGCGCACGACCTCCGGCCTCATCAATTCGGATGGCGGCCCGTCCAGCGCCAGCGAACCGCGCTGCATCACGAGCATCCGATCGGAGTACGCCGCTGCCCAGTTGAGATCGTGCGTCGCGTAGATCACGACCGTTTCCGTTCGCGTCACGATGTCGCGAAGCAGCCGCGAGAACTGCTGCACGTGCGACACGTCGAGCGACGCCAGCGGCTCGTCGAGGAGGATGAGTTTCGGACGGCCGGCGAGCACGCGTGCAAGAAAAACACGTTTGCGCTCGCCGCCCGACATCGCGTCGAGATAGCGATCGGACAGCTCGGCCGCGTCGCATAACGCGAGCGCCTCGCGTGCAGCGTCATCATCGGTTTCGCGCTCCCATTCGAAACGCCCGAGAAACGGAGCGCGGCCCGACAGCACGACGTCGATCGCGCGCATCGGGAAGGTCGGATCGGGATCCTGCGGAAGATATCCAACGCGCTTGGCGTACTCTTTCGGCTGCCAATCCGCGATTTTTCGATCCTCGAACGCGATCGATCCCGCGTCGGGTGGAAAGACGCGCGCGAGCAATTTCAAGAGTGTCGATTTGCCGGATCCGTTCGGCCCGGTGAGCGCGACGAGCTGCGTGCGCTGAAAATCAGCGCTGAGATTGCGGACGGCTTCGACGCCGTCGTAGGCGTAGGAGACTCCGCGAATCTCGAGCATCAGCGACTTCTCCGCAGCAGCGACAGAAAAAAAGGGACGCCCAGGATCGCGGTGAACGCGCCCACCGGGAGCTCGGAATTCGGCAAGGTGAGCCGCGAAGCGAGATCGGCCAGCACCAGAAGAATCGCGCCGCCGAGGGCGGACAGCGGCAGTAGAACCCGATAGTCGCGGCGCCAGATCAGTCGAATCAGATGTGGAACCAGCAGTCCGACAAATCCGATGATGCCGCTGACCGCGACGGCGGCGCCAGTCACGATCGACGAGGCGGCAAATCCAATCAGCTTCACGCGCTCGACGTCTACGCCGCGCGATTTCGCGTCATCTTCGCCGAAGGCCAGCATCCGCAAGTCGCCTGCGAACGTGACGAGTGTCGCGACCGCGATCGTAACGAAACTGAACAAAAGCAGGACGTCGCTCCACGTCGCGCCGAACAGCGTGCCCATCATCCAGCGAAGCGCAGCGGTCAGATCGCTCGCCGGCGACAGCGCAAAAGCGATCAGGATGATGGCCGAGAAGAGCGCGTTGAGAACGAGGCCCGACAGGAGCAGTCGCGTCGGATCGGTGTGCTCACGCCGGCGTGCGAGCACGAAGACGGCGGCGGTCGCGCCGCATGCTCCGATGAACGCCACGATCGACACGACGCCCGGAACGCGCGCGAGTCCGAGCGCAGTCGTGATCGCCGCGCCGCACGCTGCGCCACCCGAGACGCCCAGGATGAACGGATCGGCGAGCGGGTTGCGGAGGAGAGTCTGGAACGTGACGCCGGCGCTGGCGAGCGCTGCGCCGACGAGCGCCGCCAGCAAGACGCGCGGCAAACGGATGTCGAACAGTACCGTGCGCGCCGTCGGTTCACCCGCGATCGCGTCGCGCCACGACACCGATGCCGTACCGAAGGTCGAAGCTGCAAACAGTGCGATGAGGAGTGCCACCAGAAGCAGCAGCATCGATCGGATCAATGCGCGCTTTCCCACTGATCGAGAATCCGATTCAGCTCCGCCGCCGCTCCTGGCATCCTGGGACCCGGCCGCGTGAAGAGATTCTCGTCGATCGCGACGGCATCGACATTCACGTTTGCGCGACGAAGGAGATCATCGACGGCTTCGACTTTCACTGACCGGGCGGGATACAACAACAAATCGGGCGGATGGGCAGCGAAGGCCTCGAGCGAATATTGGGGCCAGCCGGGAGCATCGACCGCATTGCGCGCGCCGGTCAGCGTGAAGAGATCGTCGACGAAGCTTCGCGTGCCGGCCACGTACAACGGATTCGTCCAAACTGCAAAAAGCACTCGCGGCGATTTCCCGCGCTTGCGACGCTGGCTCTCTAGCGCTGGAGCGACGGCCGGAGCGTGCGGGCAGCCGAGCGCGCGTTCGATGTCGCGCATCGACGTCTCGATCTCCGCCAGCCGATCGGTTTTGATGACCATCAACGGCAAATGCGCGGCTGTCAGCGCACGCCGCAGATTCGGATGCGCGTTGGAAGCACTGGCGATGACGAGATCGGGATGCAACGCCACGATTTTCTCGATGTCCGGCTCGACGCCTCCGACGCGCGGAAGACGCTTCACATCGTCAGGATAGTCCGAGAAATTGTCGGTGCCGACAATCTTCGATCCGCATCCGAGGGCGAAGACCATCTCGGTGACGTTGGGAGCGAGGGTGACGACGCGGCGAACTTGGTTTGGCGCGTGTTCAGGCTGTGCGCACGCAAAAAGCAGAAGGCAGAAGGCAGAAGGCAGAAGGCGGCGCTTAGCTCTGGCCGCCTTCTTCTTCTTCTTCGATGTCGTTGGGAATGCCCAGGCGCGCGCAGGCGGCGGCGTACATCTGCTTGGAGGCGTTGATCGCATTCTGCAGCTCGGCGATTCTGTCCTTGACCTTGGCCAGCTCTTCTTCGATCTGTTCTTTCAGATCGCTGATTTCCTGCTTCGTGACCTGCAGCGTTGTCTCGTAAAACTTACGTTGCTGGTCGGTTAGAACCGCCATGCGTTGGACCTCCGAAAGGCGCGGGATTATAGCTTAAAGTCTACGGGTACCGTCGTCCACGACTTGACGCGGACGCCATCCTTCACCGGCGGCGAGAACGTCGAACTTCGCACGATCTGCAGCGCGGCTTCATTCAGTCCGACCGCCCTGTTGATCGGCCGGATGACTTTTGCCTCGAGCACCTTGCCGGTTTCGGAGATGAGCGCGCTGATGAGCACTGTTCCCTCCACGCGCTGCATCCGCGCCATCGGCGGATAGGGCACGTTGGCGCGGCGCGTCATTTTCGCCGCGACGTCTTCCGTGCCGGAGGTGATCAAGTCGCCTTCCTTCGTACGCGCAGGTTCGGCCGCGGCGGCGGGCTGCGGTGCGGGGGCGGGCGGGGGCGCAACCACGGGCTGCACAACTGGCTGCGGAAGTGGGGCGGGCGGGCGGGTTTCGACGACTGCCGGCTGCGGAACGGGGGCGGGCGGAGGCGTGAAAATCGGTTGCGGCGGCGGTTGCGCGACGACCCGCTTCAGGAGCGGCTGCGGCGTCGGTTGGACCGCTGGCTGCTGTTGACGTCGCGCCTGCTCCTCGAGTCGCGCGCGTTCGGCGGCCAGACGCTTCTGCACTTCTTCCTCGACCTTCGTTGGATCGATGACCGGCGCCTGCGTGGCTGTCGTCGTCGGAGCTGTGGCTGTCGCTGCGACAGTTTCACTCACTGGCGGCGGAACCGTGGTCGTCGTTTCGACCGGCTTCGGTGCGGGCGCCGGAACCAGTGCGGCCACTCTCTGGACCGGTGTAGCCGATGACGACCGGCTGCGCACGTAGAGATATCCGCCGACGCTCGCGACGGCGACAACCACCGCTGCCGCCGCGATGAGTCCAACCGGAGATTTCTTTTTCTCCGCCGCCGTCCGCTGTCCCCATGCCGGCATCATCACCCCGGGCGGCGTGGAGGGTGTATGTGGTGTAGGAGCCGGCGCACTCGCCGGCTCAGCGGCGGGCGAGGCGCCCGCCACCACAGTCGGCTCGAGCATCAGCGGCGCCACGACCGGAGTCGCGGAATTCAGGCGGTGCATATAGATCGCGAGATCGGCGCTCGTCGGAGTCGGTTTGAATTCGTAGAGAACGGCGTCGAGATCGCGCGCCATCTCGGCGGCTGTCTGATAGCGAGCGTCGGGCTCTTTCGCGAGCGCTTTGAGAACGATCCGGTCGATCTCCGGTGCGATCTCGTCGTTGACCTTCGACGGCAATTCGACGCGCGCCTCCCGCACCTGCTCGAGGATGGACATCTCGTTCTCGCCTGTGAAGAGCTTTCGGTTCGTGAGCATCTCGAACAGCACCGTCGCGAGCGCGAAGATGTCGGAGCGGCGATCGATCGTCTTCCCCCACGCCTGCTCGGGCGACATGTACTGAAGCTTGCCCTTCAGCGCGCCGGCCTGCGTGTGCGATGCCTTGGAGGCCGCCTTGGCGATGCCGAAGTCGCACAGTTTGATGTCGCCTTCCTGCGAGATCAGCACGTTCTGCGGCGAGACGTCGCGATGGACGAGTCCCAGGTCGCGATTTTCGAAATCGCGTTTGCGGTGGGCGTAGTCGAGCGCCGCTGCGATCTTGGTGGCAATGAACAGCGACAGCTCCACCGACAACGGCACATCGCGCTCCTGCGCATTCTTGAGGATGGTCTTCAGATCGAAGCCATCGACGAACTCCATCGCGATGTAGTACGAGTTTTGAATTTTGCCGAGGTCGTAGATGTGGATGATGTTGTTGTGGTTGAGCTGGGCCGCCAGCTTCGCCTCATCGATGAACATGTCGATGAATTCGCGATTGTCGGAAAGGTGCGGAAGGATTTTCTTGATCGCGACGATCTTCTGAAATCCTTCGACGCCGCGCATGCGCGCCTTCCACACTTCGGCCATCCCGCCGGTCGCGATCTTCTCGAGCAAAACGTACTGCCCGAAGCGCGTGCCGTCAGTCGGTTCTTCTTCCTCAACATGTGGAACCGCAGCCGGAGCTTCCTGAGGAAACACCGGCTGCGAAATCGGAACTTTGTCTTCAATCACAACGGGGCGCGGTTTCGGACGCGACGACATCGTCAGATCGGCGAGAATCTTGTCGATCTCCGCCGATCCGGGCTGCGTTTTCGGTTTGAAGGGCGTCGCTTCCTTTTTCTTCATCACGCCGGAGAGCGTGTCGGCGATCAATTTGTCGACGTCACTTTTCGAGCCAGCCATCGGTTTCCTCCCCCCGGCGGAGGTCTCGGCCAGAACGTCGCCGAAGATCTCATCGGAAGTGAGCTGCCCCTCCGCCCGTCCCAACATCTGATGTACCTTGCTGAGAAAATCGCCTTCCAAGTACGGCTTCGGAAGGATGTCGCTCGCTCCCATCTTGACCGCATCCTGCTTTGGATGACTGCCGGTGTAGCCCGACACGGTGAGCAGAATCGGTATGCCCTCGAGGTGAGGCCGCTGCCGAATGGCGCGGATCAAGTCGGCCGGGTTGGTTTTCGGAATGATGCTGGATAGCACGATCAGCTTCGGATGCTGCGCGTCGAACGCGCGGATGGCTTCGTCAGCGTCGTGCGCGAAGGCCGGTTCCACCGGTTGTCCCGCCAGAGCCTGGCGGACCCGATCGATGTACTTCGGCTCATATTCAATGACGAGTATGTTTTCGGGCATGGATTTACATCATTATAAATAAAGAAGTCCTGAGTCCTGAGTCCTGAGTGCGCACTTGCATTTGAAAGAAAGCTGTCGGATACTACGCCCGCACCTGCGTGCGATGATCTCAAGGCTTCCTGCCGGGCGTTATTGAGAGTGACATCTCCGCCCTGATCGTCGGCTTCCGGCAACTCGAAGGTGAGCAACAGCCAAGGTTTTGTTTGAGCTTCGATGACACCAGACAATCGGCAACCGCGTAAGCGGCGCAGGCGCAGACGGCGCTCAGCGGCGTCGTTTGCGGGTCAACCACTGCCGACTGGGGAGTCGATACAACTAGGACAGATGGGCAACTCAGAAAATCCACAAGGCGGCGGCGACGGACCCTTCCCGATGCCCGGCAACGCACCAGGACAAGGTCCCGGACAGGGACCGGGAGGGCCGGGCGGACCGGGCGGTGGCGGGCGGCGCCGGCGGCGCTCGCGACATCGGCGGCGTGGGGGTGGCGGCGGCGGGATGATGCAGCAGGAAGGCTCGTCGGCTCCGATGGAAATGCCGAGCGGCGAGCTGATTCCGACCGGCGGCGTCCTGTACATCAAGCCAAACGGCACAGGCCTTCTCGTTCAAGCCTCCAACAATTACGTTCCGCAGCAGGGTGATCCGATCGTGCCGCGATCGATGGTCGACCGCCTGCATCTCCAGCCGGGCCTTCTTCTCGGCGGCAGTGCACGCCGCGCCGGAAACAATCTCGAATTCGTCGGCCTCGAGTCGGTCGAGGGAATGTCGCTCGAGGAGTATCGCGAATCGCGGCGTCCATTCTCGGAGCTGATCTCGATCGATCCGAATGAGATGTTCAAGCTCGAGACGGAGCCGGAACGACTGACGACACGCGTTCTCGATCTGCTTTCGCCGCTCGGAAAAGGTCAGCGCTGCCTCATCGTCGCTCCGCCCAAAGCGGGCAAGACGACGCTGCTGAAAGACATCGCGCATGGCGTGAATCGAAATCATCCCGATGTCATCGTCATCGTGCTGCTGGTCGACGAGCGTCCCGAAGAGGTCACCGACTTTCGCAGGTCGATCGAGAAGGGCGACGTCATCGCCTCGAGCTCCGACGAAACTGCCGAGAATCACATCCTGATCGCCGAAGTCGTCCTCGAACGTGCGCGGCGATTGGTCGAGATGAAGAACCATGTCGTCATCCTGTGCGACTCGATCACGCGCATGTCTCGCGCGTACAACAACGAGCAACGCGGATCGGGAAAAATTCTGTCGGGCGGCATCGACGCGCGCACGATGGAAAAGCCGCGGCGATTTTTCGGCGCAGCGCGCAACGGGGAGGATTGGGGATCGCTGACGATCGCCGCGACCGCGCTGATCGACACCGGCTCGCGTATGGACGAAGTGATCTTTCAGGAGTTCAAAGGCACCGGCAACACTGAAATCGTGCTCGACCGCGGGCTTTTCGAGCGCCGCATTTTTCCGGCGATCAACATCGCCCAGACCGGGACTCGCAAGGAAGAGAAACTCCTGCCCCCTTCCGTGCTGGCGAAAGTGCACACCTTGCGGCGAGCCTTGGCGGGCACCGATCCGATGAACGCCATGAAAATGCTGCTGGAGCGCCTTCAGAAGTTTCCGAGCAACGACGCTTTCTTGAAGAGCTTCTGAACTTTGAATCTCAGATTCAACAATTTGA
>QHVX01000446.1 GCA_003222375.1 Acidobacteriota bacterium | reverse complement strand
ACAAGATCGCCGTCGAAATCGCTGATATGTTTATGCAACGATGAAATCTCAGACGTTTCCCCAGCATCGCGATCATCTCCTGGTCCTGAATCCGAACGACGAATTCTTCGCATGTCTGACTGAGTTCGCGAAAAAAACCGGCATCGAAGGCGCGCGTTTTGCCGCGATCGGCGCATTTGAGAGTTCGACCGTCGCGTACTGGAATCGCGAAACGAGGCAGTACGAGAACATGGAAGTTTCAGAACAGGTCGAGGTCGCCTCGCTCAGCGGAAGCATCGGGCGATCGGGCGATGACGTTAAGATTCACGCGCACGCCGTGTTGGACCGCCGCTACGGTTCGGCGATCGGCGGACACCTCGTGCGCGGTGTTGTCTATCCCACTCTGGAAATCTTTGTCGTTGATTACGGAACGCGGCTGACGCGTCGTATGGACGACAAGACCGGCCTGTGGTTGCTCGACCTCTAGTGCGGCTGACGCAGCGGATCGTGGCGGCGATCGGCCGGATCGATTTCATCGTCCAGCTCGAATTCGTGATCTTCGCCGACTTCGCGGAGAGTATCGTCTTCGTCGTTCGGCATGAGCCGGGTCTCCTCAATATTCATGAAGCGCGCCCGCTTACCGCTCCCGGGCGATCGGATAGAGCCGCCAGCGCGGGTCCGCAAATGGCGTCCTCGAGTAGAAAAAATCGAGACGCTGCTCGGCGCTCGCGCGGAATGCCTCATCCGTAGCGAGTCTGTGCTCGAATTCGCTCTTGAGCGCAGGATCGGATGCCAGCATCTGCTCCGCCATCGCCTCAGTCACATACGCTTCCGCGTATTCCGTGCGCTGAAAAATCGAATGAAAAAATCCCCACTGCAGAAACGAATCGGAGGACGCGGGCTCGAGAAGAACGGCAGCGAGATCGCCGAGGGGCTGCTCGGTGCTGACGCGAAACGAACCGGCCGGAAAGCGTTCCCTGCGCTGCTCGATTCGCGGTTTCGCAACGACGCGCACGTGACCTTCGAACGGCTCGGCGTCGAATTTCGGATCGTCGAGGCGATACATGTCGACGTCGACATCGCGCGCCACGCTGATCCGATCGACCGCGATGCCGTGGATCTTCAATCGGTCGACGATGTCGTTCCAGGCCGCTGGAATCCAGTACGCTTTCGTGCGCGGCACGGTCAGCGAAACCTCATTCTGCCTGTAGACCGCCAGGTGTTTGGTGATCGGCTTGCCGGTGTACTCGACCCGCGTCGCGCCGGAAATTGTTGATGGTAATGTGTGCGATTCGACGGCGAGGAAATCCATCATCTCGACAGTAGGCGAGGCCTGCGGGACGCGCCACTCCAGCGGCACGGGATTCGGCCGCGACTCGGTATCGACCGTCGCGGCGCGTTTGAGTCCGACGCCTTCGGTGCCGAGCGTCTGAAACGTCGACTGGATCAGGACGAGGGTCGCGAGAACGCGCTGCTCGTAGGGTTTGAGCGAATGCGTCTCCACGAGGATTGACGGGATGTGCCGAAGATCTCCATATGCAGTTGAAAATCGCGGCGGAAGTGTGACTACGGTCAGGCCCTTGGCCGGATCTTCGGGGATCAGCGGCCCGGGAATGTGTCCCCTGTCGCGCAAGGCAGCGCGGATCGCCGGCGAAAGAGTCGCGTCGAGCCAGCGTGCGCTTTGCGGTGAATGCACGCCGGCGTTCCATCCGAAGGTGATGTCGTACTGATAGTCGGCGCCGTCGGTCACGTGGATGTCCATGTAGAGATCAGGCCGCCAGCGGTCGAGCGCCGCGATCATCGCGCGCATTTCGTCGGTGTCGACTTTCGTGTAGTCGCGATTGAGGTTCAAATTCTGCGCGTTGGTGCGCCATCCGGTGACATCCGGTCCGCGCTGATTGATCCGGCCGTACGGCGAGGCGTGTTCGTGACCGTCGACGTTGAAAATCGGCACGAACATGAAGTTCGCGCGATCGAGAAGCGACTTCCAGCGGCCGCCGACGGTCAGCTCGCGAAGAAACATCAGGCCGGCGTCCTTGCCA
>QHVX01000021.1 GCA_003222375.1 Acidobacteriota bacterium | reverse complement strand
ATGTCCTGTTGCGCAACGCGTCCGAGCAGGGTGTTGAAGTCCGCGAGGAGACATCGGTGACTTCAGTGGACCTCGCGGATCCGAAGCGCGCGGTGGTTCGGCTGAGCAGCGGAGAAAAGGTCGACGCGCGATTCGTCATCGACGCCAGCGGACACGGCTCGATCGTCGGCCAGCGATACGGCGAGAAGTCAGAGATCGAAGCGCTCAAGAAAGTCGCTTTCTTTGCGCACTACCGTAACGTTCCGCGGCCGGAGGGTCGCGACGCCGGCAACACGATCATCGTCGTTTTGCGCGATGCGTGGTTATGGCTCATTCCCGTCACGGCCGACATCATGAGCATCGGCCTGGTCGTCGAGCGGGATCATTTCATTCAATGCGGTTTGCAGCCCGAGGAGTTGCTGGAAAAGACGATCTGCGAGACGCCGTGGATGGCGGCGCGCATGAAAGAGGCCGAGCGCATCACGCAGGTCTATGCGCGAAAAGATTTTTCCTACGCGATGAAGAGGATGGTCGGACCGAACTTCGCGCTGGTCGGCGACGCGGCCGGCTTCATCGATCCGATTTTTTCGACGGGCGTCTTTCTCGCGATGAAAGGGGCCGACGTCGCGGCGGACGCGGTCGAATTGCGCCTGCGACGCGGCAGCATCCGGCTGCTCCGCAAGTACGAGCGGTCGATCAATCGGGCCTTGCAGCGCTACTTTCGCTTCATCGAGAATTTTTATCGCCGCGAATTCCTGGAAGTCTTCATGCAGCCGCAGCCGCATTTCGGCCTGCTGCAAGCGATCGTCGGCGTCCTGGCCGGCAACATTTTCACGAAGAGCTTCGCGGACCTGATGCGCCTCGAGCTTTTCTTCATGCTCATTCGCATCCAGCGGCGGAACGGCATGATCGCGCCGCGGATCAATTGGGAAGGCTTGAACGCCGCGGCATCTATGTAACAATGAAATCACGCCCATGAATGACCTACGACGAAAACTGAAAGAGCTTTTGATCGAACGTTTGAAATTCGAAGACATGACGCCCGACGACATCGGCGATGACGACCCGCTCTTCGCCGGCGGCCTCGGCCTCGACTCCATCGACGCGCTCGAGATCGTCGTCATGCTGGAGAGCGAGTTCGGCATCCGCGTGAAGAGCGAAACCTCGGCCCGCGACAGCTTCCGGACGATCGCGGCCCTGGCGGATTTCGTCGAGCAGCGCACGGCGGAGCAACAGCCGCAGGCCTGACGAGTGCTGAGTCCTGAGTGCTGAGTCCTGAGTGGGTGGGATCTAAGGACTCAGGACTCAGGACTCAGAACGCAGGATTTCGATGAGTTGGCTTTCACAATTACCCCACCAGATTCCTTTCCGCGCTGCGTCGTCGGCGCGTCAGATCGACGAAAAAACAATCGAAGGCGCGTTTCTGTGCACCGCCAACGACGACGCGCCCATCGAGATCATGGTAGCCGAGGCGATGGCGCAGCTCGCGGGCGGGCTGGTGTTCCGCGAGGCGCACGGCTTTCTGACCGGCATCGATGACTGCGCGATCGATCGCGCGATCGAGCCGGGCGACATCATCACGTTCACGGTGACGCTCGACGCGCAGTTTGGCGGAACCTATCGCTTCAGCGGAACCGGCACCATCGACGGACTACAATGCTGCCGGGGCCGTTTCTACCTTGCGCAAACCTGATCCGAACGTCCGCATCGCAGTCACCGGCGCCGGAATCATCTGCTCCATCGGGCGCAACAAGGACGAAGTGTGGAGTGCGATTGCCGAGTCGCGCGCCGGGATCCGGAAGCTGACGCGATTTCCGGGCGAGACATTTCCGACCGATCTGGCTGCCGAGGTCGATGAAGACCTCGACGCGATGGTGCCGCTCGATCGCCGCGATGCGAAGCGGATGTCGCGCAGCGACAAACTCGCGGTCATCGCGGCTGCCGAGGCGATCGCGCAAGCGGGCGTCGCTCTCGAACGTGCGATCGTCTCGACCGGTACGTCGACCGGCGGACTTGTCGAAGGAGAGGATTACTACTTCAAGCGACTGCTGCGTGGACGTCGTCGCGCGCCCGCGTCGCTGGTTTTGCAGCAGCCGACGTCTGGTCCCAGCGACGCTGTCGCGCGCACTTTCAACCTCGGCGGCGGCGTCGTGTCGAACGCGACGGCGTGCGCATCGGCCGGCGCCGCGATCGGAATGGCCGCCGATTATCTTCGCGCGCGGCACGCCGACGCCGCGATCGCCGGCGGAACGGATGCGCTCTGTCGATTGACGTACAGCGGATTCAATGTGTTGCAGGCGGTCGATGGCGAAGCATGCGCTCCTTTTTCATCGCGACGAAAGGGAATCACGCTCGGTGAGGGCGCAGCCTATCTCGTGCTCGAGCGCTGGGAAGATGCGGCCGCGCGCGGAGCGCAGGTCATCGCGGAGCTGTGCGGCTACGGCGCGACGTGCGACGCGCACCATCCGACCGCCCCGCACGAGGAAGGGCGGGGGGCGGAGGCCGCCATGCGCGGCGCGCTGTGCGATGCGCGATCGACCGCCGAAGCGATCGACTACATCAACGCGCACGGCACCGGCACTCTGCTCAATGATTCATCCGAAACGAAGGCGATCATCGCGGCGGTTGGGACGGGCGTGCCGGTCTCGTCGAGCAAGTCGTATTTCGGTCACACGTTAGGCGCGTCCGGCGCGGTCGAAGCGGTGATCACAGTCCTCGCGCTCGCAAATCAGATCGCACCGCCGACGCTCCGGCTCGAGTCGGCGGCTGCCGACTGTCCTCTCGATTACATCCCGCACACCCCGCGGCCCATGCGCATGCAGCAGGCGCTGTCGAATACGTTCGGCTTCGGCGGCAGCAACGTTTCGCTGCTCTTCAAGCGGGCATGACACGCATCGCGATCACCGGAATCGGTGTCGTCGCGCCCGGCGCGATCGGCGTCGATGCGTTCTCGGATTTGTTGGACGGCGGCCAAACGGCCGCCACGAAAATCGATCGCTTCGATACCAACGGCTTGACGGCGCATACCGCTGCGGTCGTTCGCGACTTCGTGCCACGCGACTTCATCGCACCGATGAAACTGCGGCGCATGAACAATCTTTCGCGATTCGGCGTGGCGGCGGCGCGCCTGGCGATGAACGACCGCGGCAGCGAGCTGACGACCGCCGCCGGCGTCGCGATGGGCACGGCATTCGGGCCGGTGCAGACCTCCGTCGACTACATGCAGGAATACGTCGAGAAAGGGGCGGCGCTGGCGCCGCCGCAACTTTTCGCGGAGTCGGTCGCCAACGCGCCCGGGAGTCACGTCGGCATCGAATTCGGGCTTCGCGGATTCAACATCACCGTCACGCAGCGCGAGTCGTCGGCGCTGGCCGCGCTCATGTACGCCTGCTCGCAAATTGCGAAGGGCGTTCTGCCGGCCGCCGTCGTCGGCGGCGTCGATGAAGTCAGCGAGATCGTATTCGGCGTTCTCGATCGCGTCGGCACGCTCGCGCATCGGAATGGTGCCGTGGATGAATGCGCCCGGCCATTCGATCGGCGTCGCAACGGAATGGTGGTCGGCGAAGGCGGTGCCGTTCTGATCGCGGAAGCTGCGCCGCGAAAACAACCATACGCGTTCGTGTCGGGATTCGGCATCGCGCGCGACACCACCGCGACCATCTCGGATTGGGGCTCAGGCGTCGAAGCCGTGAGCAGTGCAATGCGCGCCGCTGTAGAAGATGCAGAATTATCACTACATAATATCGATGCTATTTATTCTTCGGCGAACGCGACGCGCAAAGCGGATCCGCTCGAGTCCCGCGCACTTCAAACGCTGTTTGACGATGTTCCACTCGTCGTCGCCACGAAGGGTTACTTCGGCGAATACGCCGCCGGCGGCGCGCTGCAGCTCATCGCCGCGCTGTTAGCGTTGCGCGATCAGAAGCTTCACGCCTCGACCGGCTTTTCAGAACCGGATCACGCGATGATTTCGCCGACGCGTCGCAGTGAAAATCGCGAGCTGCGCCAC
Organism: Acidobacteriota bacterium; assembly: GCA_003222375.1. Taxonomy (GTDB): domain Bacteria; phylum Acidobacteriota; class Thermoanaerobaculia; order Gp7-AA8; family Gp7-AA8; genus Gp7-AA10. The sequence continues at coordinate 14,765 of QHVX01000021.1, read as the reverse complement.
ATTCTCGTCAACTCGATCTCCGCGGGCGGCGGAATCGTCTGCGCCGTTCTGTCGCGGGACGCATCATGAGCGAGCGCGCCATGGTGCTGATTCCGGCCTACAACGCGGCGAAGACTGTCCCCGATGTCATCCGCGCGACGAAAGAGATCATTGCCGACGTCGTGGTGGTCAATGACGGATCACGCGACGAAACCGCCGCGGCCGCGCGCGCAGCCGGCGCCGTCGTCGTCGATCATCCGCACAATCGCGGAAAGGGTGGCGCGCTCAAAACCGGATTCGCGTACGCGCTCGAGCACGGATACGACGTTGTCGTCACGCTCGATGCCGATGGCCAGCATCTTCCGCGCGAGATCCCGAAGTTTCTGAAAAGCCGCGAAGAGACCAAAGCGGACCTGATCATCGGCGGACGGGCGCATCTCTTCGGCGAGATGTTGCCCCGCCGCCGCCTCGCGAACCGATTTTCGGCATGGTCGATCGCGAAAGCATCGAAGACCGGCATCACCGATTCGCAGAGCGGCTTTCGACTTTACTCCGCGAATCTTCTGCGCAACGTTCGCCTGCGCACGGAAGGCTTCGATCTCGAGAGTGAGGTGATCGTACGCGCCGGCGTCGGCGGCTTCAAAGTCATCACGATCCCCATCGACCTCGGCTTCGCTCAAAGATACTTTGCGCATCGCATGGACCGTCACGCGTGCGCGGCTCTTCTGGCGCTAGCGCGGAGCGGACGGCGGCGTTCCCTCCATGTCCGCCTTCGTCAGCGGCTTTCGCGGGAGCATCTCCGGCCGGTTGGCCGCCTCCCAGACGAATGTCGCCATGACCACGGCGGCCTGCATCAAGTCATCGCGTTGCAGCCGTTCGTAAACGTCGTAGTTCGTGTGATGCGTCCGTTCCGAGTAGTCGAGCGGATCCTGGATGAATTGAAATCCCGGCAGGCCGACGGCGTCGAATGACAGATGATCCGTTCCGCCGGTATTGCGCATCGTCACGGTTGTCGCGCCGAGGTCCTTGAGCGATTCGAGCCACGACTGGAAAATCGGAACGACAGCCGCATTTTCCTGCGCGTAGACTCCGCGGATTTTTCCGGTGCCGTTATCGAGATTGAAGTATCCGGCCAGCTTCGCGTGCTCGGGCTTGAGCGTGAGCGGGCCGAGGTTGCGGCGGAACGCGGACGGCAGATCGCGCTCTTCCGGCGACGGCTCGGGCCGCGATCCGAAGTGTTCCGATACGTAGGCGCGCGATCCCAGGAGTCCTTCTTCTTCGCCGCTCCACAGGGCGACCCGGATCGTTCTTCGGGGCGGAACTCCGATGGCCTTCAGGATGCGCATCACTTCCATCACGACCACGCTTCCGGCGCCGTTGTCGGTCGCGCCTGTTCCGCCGTGCCACGAATCGAGATGCGCGCCCAGCATCACGATTTCGTTTTTCTTGTCGGTGCCCGGAAGCTCTGCGATGGTGTTGAACACTTCGGCCTTATCGACGGTCTGCGCGCGGACCTCCAGTTCCAGCTCCGGCGTTTTTCCGGAATCGAGAAGCCGGACGAGCCGGCCATACTGCTCATCGGAAAGCACAACCGACGGAACGGGATACTGTTCGGCGTCGCGGTAAGTGCCGGCGCCCTGCACGTGATAGTTGCCGTAGTCGCCGGTCCCTGGAACGATCACCGCCAGCGGTTTTTCTTCGGCGAGGAATGGCAGCACCGCCTTGAAGAATGCGCGGCGTTTGATGGCTTCCTCGCGCGTGACCTGCGGCCGCCGCGGAATCTCATACTGTCCCAAATCAGTGAGCGCTTTCTCGTCGTAGCGCTGGTACTGCGCTTTCTCGTGCGGCTTCATGTCCGGCGCATCGCCGAGGAGCACGAATTTTCCGGAGAGCTTGCCTTTGTTTTTTTCCAGATCCTCTTTCGACTCCATCTTCACCTTGACCGGCGCGCCGCGAATGATTCCGTTCGTGGACGGCGTCCACGCGCGTGGCAGCGCCGAGAGCTGGACGACGTCAGGTGACGTCATCCGCATCGAGACGTATTCGAAGCTCCAGCCTTTGCCGAACCCACTCCACGGCTCGAGGTGCGCGTTGGAGAGACCGAACTCGGTCAGCTTGTCGCGGGTCCATTCGTTCGCGCGCTTCATGTTCGGCGATCCGGTCAGCCGCTCGCCGACAAAATCCATGAGGCCGGAGGCTATGTCCATCACTTTCGAGTTGCGGAACTCCTCCTGCCGGATGCGGGTCTGCATCGTCAGGTCGGGAGATTCGGCCGCGAACGCGGTTGCGGTGAAAAGGAGCAGGGCGGCAGTGGCAGTCTTCATAGCGGCGCAATGATACGATTATGGCAAGTGCTACATCCCTCTTTTTTCAGGAAGTTCGATCTCTTTGCGGAGCTCGACGAGCGCGAGCTTTCTTCGATCGCGGCGGTGGCAAAAGTTCGTCGTTACGCGAAGGACGACGTCGTCTTCCACGCCGACGAAAGTGGCGACATCTTCTGTCTCATCAAAGAGGGACAGGTCAAGGTCACCATGATCTCGCCGGAAGGGAAGGAGATCATCCTTTCGATGTTGGGTGCCGGAGAATTCTTCGGCGAGATGGCGCTGCTCGATGACGAACCGCGCTCGGCCACCGTCATCGCGACCGAGCCGCTGGAAGTCGTCACGATCTGGCGCAACGATTTTCTGCAGATCCTGCAGGAAAACTTCTCGATCGCCCGAAAAGTGCTGGCCGAACTCTCGAAGCGCCTGCGCAGCGCATCGAATCGGATCGAATCGCTGGCCACGATGGACGTCTATGGCCGTCTCGCCCGATTCTTCCTCGACCTGGCCGCCCAAAGCGGGAAACCTCTCGATAACGGATACGTGGCCGTCACGCGGCCGACGCACCAGTCGATCGCCAATATGATCGGCACATCTCGCGAGACGGTCTCGCGCCTCATCCACGATCTGATGCGGCAGAATCTTCTGCTCTCGGAAGGAAAGACGATCTACCTGCGGAAAAGCGCGCTCGATCAATTTCGCGCCGAGTTGTGATCCTCAACATCCCCAACACGCTGACGCTGCTCCGCCTGCTGCTGATCCCGGTGTTTTTGTTCGCGTCCTTCCGCGGGATGTTTTTGGCAGCATTAATTCTGTTCGTCACGGCCGCGGTCACCGACATCTTCGATGGCCTGATCGCGCGGCGGCTCGATCAGAGATCGCGAATCGGCGCGATCCTCGATCCCGCTGCCGACAAGATCATGCTCGTCTTCGGCTACCTCTACTACACACTGGCGCCCAATCTGCCGATGGTCCGCATTCCCGGATGGCTGACTTTCGTGGTCTTCGTCCGCGATTTTCTGATCATGATGTTCGCGTATCTGCTCTACACGCGCGTGCGTGTGAAGAAGTTTCCTCCATCGGCGGCCGGCAAGGTCTCGACAGTCCTTCAGGCCATCACCCTCGGCGCCGTCATTGGCGCCAACGCATTCGTACCGCGGCTCGTCTCGTTCGCTGAGTTGATGTTCAGGATTGCGCTGCTGGCCACGCTCATTTCGGGAGGCGACTACATCCGGCGCGCGAAGCGAATGTTGCTGGAATCGCAGCCCGCACAGGTGAGTTAATAGCTTCCCGGCGCCTCCATAGCTCAATTGGTAGAGCAGCAGACTCTTAATCTGTTGGTTCCAGGTTCGAGTCCTGGTGGGGGCACCAACTCAGGACGAAGCGAAAGTGGCGGAATTGGCAGACGCGCTGGACTTAGGATCCAGTGGCCCAAAGCCGTGGGGGTTCGAGTCCCCCCTTTCGCACCATTTAAGGAAATGCAGAATGCAGAATGCAAAATGCAGAATTGGGAGACGGCCTTCTTTCTGCATTCTGCATTTTGCATTCTGCATTTGTTGATTCGAACATGCTGCTGAATTACGAAGATTTAAGCCCCGTCAAGAAATCCGTTGAAGTCGAGATCCCCGCTGATCTGATCTCCAACGAGGCGAAGCGTGTGACCACCGAATTCACGCGCCAGGCGAAGCTGCCCGGCTTTCGTCCCGGCAAGGTGCCGCCCAGCGTCGTCCGCACGCGGTTCGCGAAGGAGATCCAGGACGAAGTCATGAACCGGCTGCTGTCGCGCAGCTTCCGCGATGCGATCTCCGAAAAAGGCGTCGAGCCGGTCGGCGATCCGCAGCTGCAGCACATCGATCCGTTCATCGAGGGCGCGCCGGTCAAGTACAAGGCGGAATTCGAGGTCAAACCGCGGATCGAGCTTCGCGAATATCGCGGCATAGAGATCGACGAGCCCAAGATCGAAGTCTCCGATGAAGATGTCGACAAGATGATCGAACGCCTCCGCGACCAGGCGAGCTCGTATCGTGTCGAAAACGATCGCCTTCTGCAAAACGATGACTTCGCGATGATCGACATCACGACCAGCGGTGAAGGCCTGGAGAGCGAAACGCGCTCCGGGCATTTCCGGGTGGGCGAAGAAACTCCGATGCCGGAGTTGCATGATGCCCTCCGCGGCAAGAAGCCCGGCGAGAGCGGATCGTTCGACAAGACCTACGGTGAGGATGCCTCGAACGAAAAGTTTCACGGAAAGAGCATTCACCACGAAGTGACGCTGAAGGAAATTCGCGTTCAGGAAAAACCGGACATCAACGACGAATTCGCGAAGAGTGTCGGCGGCTGGGAGTCGGTGCAGCAGATGCGCGAGACGATCGCGGCCGACATCCGCAAGCATCGCGAGTTCGAAGCGCTTCGCGTCAAGCAAAATCAGATCGGCGAGCATCTCCTCGGCATTCACGACTTCGAAGTTCCCGACGCGCTCGTCGAAGAGGAGCTCGGAAAATCGCTGCAGAACTACGCGCGATTCCTCGCATCGCAGGGAGTCGATGTCGAAAAAGCGGAACTCGACTGGAACAAAGTCGCCGAGGACTTCCGGCCCGAAGCGGTCAAGCGCGTGAAGCGTTCGCTGATCCTGGAGGCGATCGCGAAGAAGGAAAACATCGAGGGCAGCGATGTCGAGGTCGACGCCGAGAGTCGACGCGCCGCGAATGAGAGCGGGCGCGATGTTGCCGAAGTGAAGTATCGGCTCAGGCAGGACGGCGGATACGAGGCGCTGCGCGCGTCGCTCGCGCAGGAGAAGGCGCTGGCGTTGGTGCTCAAAGAGGCGACAACCCGAGAACCCGACAACTCGACAACCTAACCATTCGGGCAGGTCACTCTCGCGAAGACTCCTTCTAAACTTCAAGGCATGGTCCTCATTCCCATGGTTGTGGAGCAGACCAGTCGAGGCGAACGGGCCTATGACATCTACTCACGTCTGCTCAAAGACAACGTCATCTTCCTGGGCCAGCCCATCGATGACACCGTCTCGAATCTGATCATTGCGCAGCTTCTGTTTCTGGAAGCCGAGAATCCTGAAAAAGACATCTCGCTCTACATCAACTCGCCCGGTGGCTCGATCACGGCCGGCCTCGCGATCTACGACACGATGCAGTACGTCAAGCCGGACATTCAGACGATCTGCATCGGACAGGCGGCATCGATGGCGGCCGTGCTGCTGGCTGCCGGGAAAAAAGGGAAGCGCTACTGCCTTCCCAATTCGCGAGTGGTCATTCACCAGCCGCTGATCATGGGTGGCGGATTGAGCGGACAGGCGACCGAGATCGACATCCACGCCAAGGACATCATGCGGATGCGAAACCGGATGAACGAGATCCTGGCCAGCCACACCGGCCAGGCTGTGGACAAAATCGATCGCGATACCGATCGCGATTACATCCTCCAGGCCAGCGATGCCGTGACGTATGGGTTGGTGGATCAAGTGATTGCGAAGCGCGAGTGACCGAGGGGAACAGGGAGCTTCTTGACAGTGTTGGAGTCGCGTAGAAGAATCTGAAGACCGCAACAAAACGAGGGCCCAAGGCGAATGTCGAAGAAGGGGAACAGCGGCGACGTCCTGCGTTGTAGTTTCTGTAACAAGTCTCAGCGCGACGTTAAGAAGTTGATCGCCGGACCGACGGTCTACATCTGCGACGAGTGCGTCGACATCTGCCTCGACATCATCGCTGAGGATCGCAAGGACGAGCCGGGGACCCTGGAAGGCTCGGGAGCGCTGCCGAAGCCGAAAGAGATCAAGGAGTTCCTCGATCTCTACGTCATCGGGCAGGAGCGCGCGAAAAAGAAACTGGCCGTCGCGGTCTACAACCACTACAAGCGCATCGACTACCACCAGCGCAACTCGCGTCAGGACGTCGAGCTGCAGAAGTCGAACATCCTTCTGATCGGCCCGACCGGAACCGGAAAGACGCTGCTCGCGCAGACGCTGGCCCGAATGCTGTCGGTTCCGTTCACGATCGTCGACGCCACGACGCTCACCGAGGCCGGTTACGTCGGCGAGGATGTCGAGAACATCATCCTCAAGCTGTATCAGGCCGCCGGAAACGACAAAGAGAAGACGCAGCGCGGCATCGTCTACATCGATGAGGTCGACAAGATCTGCCGCAAAGGTGACAACCCGTCGATCACGCGCGATGTCTCGGGCGAAGGCGTGCAGCAGGCGCTGCTGAAGATCCTCGAAGGCACCGTTGCCAATGTTCCGCCGCAGGGCGGGCGCAAGCATCCGCATCAGGAATTCATCCAGATCGACACCACCAACATCCTTTTCATGTGCGGCGGTGCATTCGTCGGACTCGAGAATGTGATCGAGCGCCGTCTGTCGGCGACCTCGATGGGCTTCGGCGCGAAGATTTCCTCCAAGCGCGACAAGCGCACGGGCGAGCTGCTGGCACAGGTGCATCCGGAAGATCTGATCAAGTTCGGCTTGATTCCCGAGTTCGTCGGCCGTCTGCCGGTCGTCGCGACGCTGAACGAGCTCGACAAGGGCGCGCTCATCGAGATCCTCAAGGAACCGAAGAACTCGCTGGTCCGTCAGTATCAGACCATCATGGGCTTCGAGAACGTGACGCTGAAGTTCACCGATGACGCTCTGGAAGCGATTGCCGCAGAAGCGCTGAAACGGAATGTCGGCGCGCGCGGGCTCAAGATCATCATTGAAGAGCTGATGCTCGACATCATGTACACGATTCCGTCACAGGACGCGATTAGCGAGTGCGTGATCACTCGCGAAGTGGTCGACAACCGGAGCCAGCCGATCACCCTCTATCGAAAGGCGGGATAGGGAAGGGGTTGCGAGGGCGGCGCGTTAGGGAATGCGCCGCTGTTTAAAAAGGTAGAGAGCGAGAATGTCCGAGACAATCATCCAACTTCCTCTGGTGCCGTTGCGCGACATGGTGGTTTTCCCATCGATGATGGCGCCGTTCGTCGTCGGACGGCGTGCCTCCATCCAGGCGCTGGAAGCGACGCTGTCGACAAACGAGAAAAGAATTTTCCTGGCCACGCAGCGCGATCCGAAGGTTGACGATCCCAACATGCAGGAGATCTACAACGTCGGCGTGATCGCGACCGTCGTTCAGAATCTCAAACTCCCCAATCAGAACGTGAAGGTGATGGTCGAAGGCCTGACCCGCGCGGAGATCGTCAACTCCGAAGAGGCCGGCGGCTACATGACGGTGTTCGTCCGCGAGATCGACACCAGAGTCGCGATGACTCCCGAAGTCTCGCAGTACATGCAGAAGCTGGTGGAGATCTTCGAGCAGTACGCCAAGATGTCGCATCACCTGGCGTTCGAAGGCGTGATGTCGACGCTCAAGCTCGACGATCCCGATCGCTTCGCCGACACGCTGGCGTCGCACATCCTCATCACGACTCAGGAAAAGCAGCAGCTCCTCGAGACGATCTCGCCGTACGAGCGCCTGCAGAAGCTGCAGGACTTCCTCGAGATCGAGATCGAGAAGATCAACATCGACAAGCGCATCAACTCCAAAGTCAAAAAGCAGATGGAGCGTGCGCAGAAGGAGTACTACCTCAACGAGAAGATCAAGGCGATCCACCATGAGCTGGGTCGCAAGGACGATCGCTCGGATGAGATCGAGGAGCTCCGCCAGAAGATCGAAGAAGCCGGCATGCCGAAGGACACCAAGGAGAAAGCGATCCAGGAGCTGAAGCGCCTGGAAGCGATGCCGGGCGTCTCCGCGGAAGCGACCGTCTCGCGCAACTACATCGAATGGCTCGTTTCCGTTCCCTGGAAGAAAGCCTCGAAAGAGATCAAAGACATCGACGCCGCCGAAACGATCCTTAATGAGGACCACTACGGCCTCGAGAAGATCAAAGAGCGCATCCTCGAGTTTCTCGCGGTCCGGCAGCTGGTGAAGGGACCGAAGGGAACGATCCTCTGTTTCGTCGGACCTCCGGGCGTTGGAAAGACCTCGCTCGCGAAGTCGATCGCGCGCGCGACCGGCCGCCGCTTCGTTCGCTTGTCGCTCGGCGGCGTGCGCGACGAAGCCGAAATCCGCGGGCATCGCCGCACTTACATCGGCGCATTCCCCGGTCAGATCATTCAGAGGATGAAGAAGGCCGGCACGATCAATCCGGTCTTCCGTCAGCCGCGCTGCTGGAAGTGCTCGATCCGGAGCAGAACAACACCTTCACCGATCACTACCTCGACGTCGAGTACGACCTGTCGAAGGTGATGTTCATCGCGACCGCCAACGTGACGCACACGATCCCGGCGCCGCTGAAAGATCGCATGGAGATCATCTCGCTCTCCGGCTACACCCACCTCGAGAAGCTCGCGATCGGGCGGCAGTTCCTGGTTCCGAAGCAGATCGCGGAACAGGGCCTCGAAGAGTCAAAGATCACGTTCGACAACAGCGCGCTGGAAGAGTTGATCGACTCGTACACGCGCGAAGCGGGCGTTCGTAATCTCGAGCGTGAGATCGGCTCGGTGCTGCGCAAGATCGCGCGTCAGGTCCTGAAGCAAGACGGCACGTTCGAAATGGGCGTTGAGCGGAAGAAAGTCCGCGAATTGCTGGGCAAGCCGAAGTTCCGCTCGCAGCAGATTCACGATAAGGCGGAGATCGGACTCGCGACCGGTCTCGCGTGGACCGAAGTTGGCGGCGAGATTCTGTCGACGGAAGTGGCGCTCTCTCGAGGCAAAGGAAATCTGACGCTGACCGGTAAGCTGGGCGACGTCATGCAGGAATCGGCGCGAGCGGCGCTGTCGTATGTGCGTTCGCGCGCGGAGCTGTTCGGGCTCGATCCCGACTTCCACTCCGCCCTCGACATCCACATCCACGTTCCAGAGGGAGCGATACCGAAGGATGGACCGTCGGCTGGCATCACGATGGCGACCGCCCTTCTGTCAGCAGTGACGAAGATTCCGATTCATCGCGACATCGCGATGACCGGCGAGATCACGCTGCGCGGCAAAGTGCTGCCGGTGGGCGGCGTGAAGGACAAGATCCTGGCCGCCACGCGCGCCGGAATTACCAAGATCATCCTGCCCGCCGAGAACGAGCGCGATCTCGAGGACATCCCGGCGGACGTGCGCGAGAAGATGGAGTTCCATCTCGTTGAATCGATGGACGAAGTCGTAACGCTCGCGCTCGATGGCACGATTGTTCCATTGGCTGCCAAAGCGAAACTTGTCGAACCAAAGGTCATTGGGGACGAACCACCTGTAACACATTAGTTAGGATGTTGGGCGGTTGGGACGTCCTAACAGCCCCAGCATCCCAACCCGATTTGACAAGTGCCGTCCGCATCAGCAGAATCACTGGTGATACCTGCAAAACTTCAGTAGCACCCTCTGCTTCGCTTGCCGAAGCGTGAAATCAATTGGAAATCCGATCAGTCGAGTTTTACAGGGCGGCGTATAAGGCCGCTGATTTTCCAACCGACAAACGACCGCAATTCGCGATGGTGGGACGCTCAAACGTCGGAAAGTCGAGCCTGATCAACGCCGTTCTCAAACGGAAAGCAGTCGCACGCGTGAGTCAGACGCCTGGTAAGACACAAGCGATTCATTTTTATTTGATCAACGAGAAGTTTCACATCGTTGACCTGCCCGGCTACGGCTACGCCAAAGTCGCGAAACCGGTGATGGCATCCTGGCGTCAACTGGTGAATGCCTATCTCCAGGAAGCCGAAATGCTCCGCCTCATGTTTCTGCTCCTCGATGCGCGCCGCACTCCGAGCGAGCACGACACGCAGATGCACGATTGGACAACATCGGCCGCCATCGATGAGCGCATCGTGCTCACCAAGTCCGACAAGCTTTCCAACAATGAACTCGCAAAAAACCAGACATCCATCGCACGCGACCTCGGCGTCGACCCCACGGCGCTGATCCCGTGCTCCGTAGTTACAAAAAAAGGAATTGAAGAAGTACGACGCGAAATCGTCACGAGGTTGACATGACCGAACGCGTAAGCCGCGCAAGGCTAAAGCCGAAAAAGCGGCGGAAGAACCCGTCGCCGAAGCGAAGCCGAACGGCGACGACGAACAGGCAGAAGCAGCCGCAGTCGCCGCCGTAGTCGCCGCACCGGCGGCCGTCGAAGCGCCGGCCCCTCCTGCCGTCGAGGAGCAGCGCCCACAGCAGCGGCGTCCAGAGCAGACGCAGGCCGCCGAGACCATCGATATCCGCGTGCTGAAGGAGATGAAGCTTCCCGACCTCTCCAAGCTCGCCAAAGACCTGGGCGTCGAAAACGCGACCGGCATGCGGAAGCAGGATTTGATCTTTTCGATTCTGCAGGCGCAGACCGAAAAGAGCGGTCTGATTTTCTCGGAGGGCGTTCTGGAATGCCTGCCGGACGGCTTCGGCTTCCTGCGCGCTCCAGAATATAACTATTTACCAGGACCAGATGATATATATGTTTCTCCTTCACAAATTCGGCGCTTCGATCTGCGCACCGGCGACACCGTCTCCGGCCAGGTCCGTCCGCCGAAGGAAGGGGAGCGCTACTTCGCGCTGATCAAAGTCGAAGCGGTCAACTTCGAGCATCCCGATATCGCCCGCGAGAAAACGCTGTTCGACAACCTCACGCCGCTGTATCCCGACAAGCGCGTCAAGCTCGAAACGCAGACGAACATGTCGTCGCGCGTTCTCGATCTGATCGCGCCGGTCGGCAAGGGACAGCGCGGACTCATCGTCGCGGCGCCGAAGACCGGCAAGACGATGCTGTTGCAGGCGATCGCGAATGCGATCACCGCCAATCATCCCGAGATCACGCTGATCGTGCTGCTCATCGACGAGCGGCCGGAAGAAGTCACCGACATGCAGCGCTCCGTCAAGGCGGAAGTCATCTCGTCGACGTTCGACGAACCGGCATCGCGTCACGTGCAGGTCGCCGAGATGGTCATCGAGAAAGCGAAGCGCCTCGTCGAACACAGGCGCGACGTCGTCATCCTGCTGGACTCCATCACGCGCCTCGCTCGCGCGTACAACACCGTCGTTCCGCCCTCGGGCAAGGTGCTGTCGGGCGGCGTCGACTCCAACGCCCTGCAGCGGCCGAAGCGCTTCTTCGGATCGGCGCGCAACGTCGAGGAGGGCGGCTCGCTGACCATCATCGCCACGGCGCTGATCGACACCGGCTCGCGCATGGACGACGTCATCTTCGAAGAGTTCAAGGGCACCGGTAACATGGAGGTGCACCTCGACCGCAAGCTGATGGAGAAGCGCGTTTTCCCGGCGCTCGACATCAACAAGTCCGGCACGCGAAAAGAGGAGCTGCTCCTCGAGCGCAACGAGCTCAATCGCATCTGGGTCCTGCGCAAAGTCTTCTCGCCGCTCTCCACGGTCGAGTCGATGGAGCTGCTGGTCGAGAAGCTCGAGAAGACGCGGACGAACGCCGAATTCCTGAACGCCATGTCGAGCATGTGACGCGCGCATTAGCGCGCGTCATCCTGAGGAGACGAGCCATCGCGAGGCGACGAAGGATCTGAAAGTGTTCCTGTCATTATGGTTCGCCGCCGTTCTGTGGGCGTCGCAGCCGGTCGCGGACCTTCTGCAGCAGGCTGACGATGCTCACGACCTCGGCAAGTTCGCCGAGGCCTGGCAGAAGTACGACGAAGTCGTGAAAGCCGATCCGCGCTTCGAGGATCGCGACCGCCTCATCACGTTTTCAAACATCGATCCGCGTCTTGCGCCTCCCGGCAGCTCTTTTCGCACGGATGCGCAGGCGCTCCTTCGCCTGCGGACGCACGCAGAGGATGCGCTGCTTCGATTTCTCCAGCGGCATCCGGACGACGCCAAAGTCCTCGATGCGTACGTCAGCGTTGCCGTCGAGACAGGGCATCGTGCCGGAGTCGAGGATCTTCTTCGTCGTCGTCCCAACGATCTGGTGATCTTACGAGCCGGGATCGGCTTCGCCTCGAGGATCTCAGACTTTCCGATGGCGCTTTCGGTGGCCGACAAGTTATCGAGCGTTCCCGGCGCGACCGCGGAAGATCTATACGTTTCCGGCATCGTGGATTACGAAATTGCCGCGAAAGGCGAGAAGCTCGACAACCAGGAGCGGATGGCGGCGGCCAGGAAGGGCGTGGAAACGCTTCAAAGGGCATTGAAACTCAAGCCGGACTATTTCGAAGCGATGTCTTACATGAGTCTTCTCCTGCGGCAGGAGGCGAGATTCACGAGCGACGGGCAGCAGCAGAAGGCTCTGACAGATCAGGCCGATCAGTGGCGCGCGAAGGGTCTCGAGGAGTTGAAAAAAAGGCGGACGCAGCAGCCGTGATTCTTCGTCCGCGCTTCGCTGTTCTTCTTTTTGTCGCGTCGACCGTGGCGGCTGCCTATCTTCCGCCGCGGCATATCGAGGCCATCGCCGCCGATCCATCGAATCCGAACACGCTCTATGTCGCGACCGGTTCGGCCGGCGTCTTCAAATCGACCGACGCGGGCGCGCATTGGAGGCGGCTTCCTATTCCGGTTGGACGCATAGGCTCGCTCGCCATGGATCCAAAACATGCGACGACGATCTTTGCCGGCACATGGGAGGGTCTGTATCGCAGCACCAACGGAGGCGCCGAGTGGAAGAAGCTGGATGAGAGCGATTCCAGCCCGGTGGTCAACATCGCGATCGCTCCGAAGCAGCCGTCGAGCATCTACGCCGCGCGGATCAGCGGGATCAGTCACTCGAGTGACAGCGGTGAGCATTGGCAGCGAGTGTTCACCGAGCCAGGATTCTCGAACATCTCCTCGGTCGTAGTCGATCCCCTCGATCCGAAACTTGTGTTCGCGGGGTTTCTCAATTTCGATAAGCGACCCAATCTGTATCGATCGACGGACGGCGGCGCAAAGTGGAAGGCTCTGTCCGACGTAGGCGCCATCGATTCTTTGGTGGCTGACCATAGCGGCAGGATCTACGCCGCGACTCGGTCGGGAATCATGCGGACGTCTGATCACGGAGAGTCGTGGCAGCCATTTGCGGCGTCGCTCCGGAACGCCAATGCTGTCGCCTTCTTCGGAAAGACGATTTATGTCGCACGGTACGGAGATCGGGTTGACCAGATGCCGGGTGTCTATAAGAGCGGGGACGATGGCAAAAGCTGGACGGAGGTTTATTCGTTCCGCGGAGGAGTTCAGAATCTCATTCGCACGCCTGCCGGACTTTACGTCGTACTGGAGGACAGGCTGTTCGGCAGCACTGACGAGCGAGAATTCCGCCGCATCGGGCGAGAGATCACCGAAGCTGTCCGCACGGTCCCGCTCCAGCCGCTTTAATGAAGTACCGCCTTCTCGCGCGCCTTCGCGTCGTGGATGACGATGACATCATCGTCCTCGGTCCCGGCAAGGCCGATCTCCTCGAAGCGCTGGCGCGCAGCGGCTCGATTCGCGACGCCGCCGCGGAGCTCGGCATGTCGTACATGCGCGCGTGGAGCCTGATCCATGTCATGAACGAGGGCTTCCGCGAGCCGTTGGTAGACGCCGTCCGGGGCGGATCGCGCCGCGGCGGGGCGACGCTGACGCCCGCGGGCAGGGCGGTGCTGCGCCTCTACCGCCGCATGTCGAAGAGCTCGGAGCGCGCCTCGGCCGCGGACTTCCGCCGGTTGCGGCGGCTGCTGCGTTAACCCGATATACTTCGCGGTAGAGATCGGGATGATCGCGACAATCCTTCTGGCCGCAACGATCCGCGTGTCCGCCGCCGCCAGCCTCACCGACGCCCTCGGCGAGATCGCACGGCGTTATGGGAAAGACGCGATCGTGTTCAACTTCGGCGCGTCGAGCCTTCTCGCACGCCAGATCATCGAGGGCGCCCCGGCGGACGCCTTTGTCTCCGCCGACGAGCAGCAGATGAATCGGCTGCAGCAGCGAGGCCTGATCATGGCTCGCAGAAACATTCTGTCGAACACGTTGGTGGTCGTCGTGCCGGCCGACAGCCGCATCGCGATCGGCTCGCCGAACGAGCTCATCGCGGTTCGCAAAATCGCGATCGCGCAACCGGACACCGTTCCGGCCGGTGTTTACGCCAGGGAGTATCTGCAGCACGCCGGCGTGTGGGATCGTGTCGCCAGCAGGATTGTTCCGACCGAGAATGTCCGTGCCGCTCTGGCGGCGGTCGAAAGCGGAAACGTCGACGCGGGGATCGTTTATCTGACCGATGGCCTCAGCTCGCGAAGAGTAAAAATCGCATATCGCGTGACGAACGGGCCGAAGATTACCTATCCTGCCGCCGTGATCGCCGGCTCTCGCGAGAAAGCCGCCGCCCTGCGCTTTCTCGATTACCTGCAAAGCGATCCGGCGCGGCAGATCTTTCGGCGATATGGTTTCCTATTGCCGTGACTGAGACTTCTGACACTGCGATCGTCCTGTTCACGTTGCAGTCGGCGCTGATCAGCACCGCGATCGTCATTCCGATCGGCCTGGCCATCTCGTGGGCGCTGGCGCGGCTCCGCTGGCCGGGCAAATCGCTC
>QHVX01000020.1 GCA_003222375.1 Acidobacteriota bacterium | reverse complement strand
CAAACAGTTATTTGCTTAGATTGTAATTACACCAAATAACAATTTTTCAGGGAGAGATGCCATGAGAAACGGTCTGCGTCAGCAGGTTGTCGTGTTTATTTGCAGTGCACTGCTCGCGATGAGCGCGTTCGCGCAGGTCGATTGCAGCACGGTCGCGGCGCCGAGTGCGTCGAATTTCGGTCCGTACTGCGACGGCTCGACCGTCGCATTGTCGACACCGGAGGTCACGGGCGCGACCTATTTCTGGAGCGGGCCGAACGGTTTCGCGTCGACGGATCGCGAACCGACGCTGGCGAACGCGACAGCGGCCAATTCGGGCATGTACTTCGTCACGGTCACTGTGGACGGCTGCACGCCGCAGCAAGGGTCGACGAACGTGGTCGTCAACGCGCCTCCTCCCACTACGACGGTTTATGCGCGGTCGTACATCACGACCAACACAAGCGGAACGGCAACCGGTCCGGCCGGTCTCTCGAATTACTCTTGGTCCGTCGCGGGTGGAACGGCCAATGGCGCCACGGACGGACAGACGGTCAACTTCACTGCTGGCGCGCCGGGCACGTTGACATTGAATTTTGGAGCCACTGATCCTGCGACCGGATGTTCCGCGACCAACTCCACAGCGGTGACGGTCTACCCGGTGCCGACGATCTCGATCAACAACGTCGTGGCGAAAGCTCCGCCGAAAGGAATGACGACGACGTTCGATTTTCATATCACATTGAACTATCCGAGCTCGCGCACGGTCACGGTCGTCTACTACACGTCGGCTCAGACTGCGGTTGGCAATGTCGATTACGTTCCGTCGTGGGGGACGATCACCTTTCCGCCCGGAACAAGGGAGGAAACTGAGTCGATCATCGTGAAGGGAACCGGAGCGAGACAACAGAAGCAGTTCCTGGTCATCCTCACGCAACCGACGAACGCCATCGCGATCGTCAACGGATACCCGGCCCGCGGGACGGGCGTGATTAATCCCTAGCGCGTAGCGATTTCGCTATCATCGATTCGGTGAGCCGCTCCCGAATCGCGCTCTTCATCTTCGTCGCCGCTACGGTGACCGGATTTTATTTCGCCATTCAGGCGCACTTGAACACGGCCATCAGCCCTCGGCTGAGTTGGTGGCGGGCGAGCGGAGTCAATTTCACCTATTACTACCTCTGGGCCCTGACGACACCGCTCGTTGTGGCCATGGCCCGGCGCTTCCGTTTCGAGAGCGGCCGTTGGGCGACTTCCCTGATCGCGCACGCGATCGCCAGCGCGATTCTGACTGCCGCACAAATCATCGCCGGCGAAGCGATCCTCACGCTCCTCGGCATCCGTTACATGCACGCGTTCTGGTCCATCGTCAGGTTCTCTTTCGCGGCCAATTTCCAGTCGAGCCTTCCGACCTATTGGTTGATTCTCTTTGCCTATCTGGCGTTCGACTACTACGTGAAGTACCGCGACCGCGAGTTGCGCGGCGCGCAGCTGACTGCCGAGCTGTCGCGAGCACAACTGCAGGCCCTGAAGATGCAGCTCAAGCCGCATTTTCTATTCAATACCCTCAATTCAATCTCCGCACTGATGTACACCGATGTCGACGCGGCCGACACGATGCTGGCGCGACTCAGCGATTTTCTTCGATTGACGCTCGATCGTGAGCTGGACCAGGAGGTGACGCTCCACGAGGAGCTGGAATTCATCCGCCGATACCTGGAGATCGAAAAGGTCCGCTTCGAGGATCGCCTGACCGTGAATGTCGACGTGGCAGCCGATGTCGAAGACGCTCGCGTGCCGACACTGGCGCTGCAACCGCTGGTGGAGAATGCCATCCATCACGGCATCGCGACGCGGCCGGATGGCGGATCGATCGACATCCGCGCACATCGCAACCGCGACGCGTTGCATATTTCCGTCGCGGACAACGGCGTCGGCACTCATGGCGAAGAACATCCGCGGGAGCGAATCGGTCTCGCGAACACGCGGGCGCGCCTGGAGTGTCTGTACGGAGCCGACCATCAGTTTTCCTTCTCCGCCTCACCGGCCGGCGGCTTCATTGTGGAGATGGTGATTCCCTTCCATGAAACACATCCGAACGCTGATCGTTGACGACGAGCGGCTGGCGCGGCAGAAGCTCCGCACACTGCTCACCGGCGACGATGAGATCGACATCGTCGGCGAGTGTGTCAACGGTCTGGAAGCCGTCGCAGCGGTCCGAAAACACAAACCCGATCTGTTGCTTCTGGACGTCGAGATGCCCGGTGCGAACGGGTTCGAGGTCCTGCAGCGATTGCGGTCTGAGCGCCTGCCGATGATCGTCTTCGTCACCGCGCACGACGAATACGCCGTG
Source organism: Acidobacteriota bacterium (assembly GCA_003222375.1). Lineage (GTDB taxonomy): Bacteria > Acidobacteriota > Thermoanaerobaculia > Gp7-AA8 > Gp7-AA8 > Gp7-AA10. Next base: position 6,414 of record QHVX01000020.1, on the reverse strand, counting down.
CGCGCTTTCGAAGTCGAGGCCGTGGACTATGTGATGAAACCGTTCGACCGGCGGCGGTTCCATGAAGCGCTTCGGCGCGCGAAGAGAAAGATCGACGATGAAGATGATGAATCCGAAGCGCGCATCGTGCGCCTGCTCGAGCGCGTCGCGGCCAAAGTTCACAGCGAACCGAAGCCGCTCGATCATTTCGTGGTCAAGTCCCGCGATCGAACGTTCCTCGTCGCCGCCAACGAAATCGACTGGATCGAGGCGGAAGGCAAATACGTGCGCCTGCACGCGGGCGGCGCATCCCACCTCGTCCGCGAGGCGATCAGCGAGGTCGAGCAGCGGCTGGACTCTCGCAGATTTCTGCGCATTCACCGCGCGACGATCGTCAACGTCAAGAGGATTCTGGAGATGTATCGCGGCTTCGGCGGCGCGCTGTTCGTCGTCCTGCGCGACGGAACGAAGCTGACGATGAGCCGCCGTTACCGCTCCCGCATCCGCGAGGTGACCGGCCTCGACGTATAGCCGCTCGTGCCGTCCTGACGACCGCTCGTGACATCGACGTGATCGAGCCGCGCCATCGTATCTACGATCCACGACGTGCTTCGTACTGCCGCATGGTCGCTTATCTCCGACGGCACCAAGATCGTGTACCAGGTCGCGCAGGTCAATGCGGCCAAAAACAAGTCGGAGTCGTCGCTTTGGCTGATGGCGATCGATCGCAGCGGAGCTTGAGCGATGCTGTGGATGACCATGTCGCTCGCCGCCGCAGTGACGATTCCGCGCGCAGTCGTCGCGCCAACCATCGACGACTTCGTCACCATGACACCCTCGGCTCGCGTGGCCTCCAGCGTGATCAAAGTCGGCCCTTTCGTTCAACGCGAGCCCAATAACGGACAGCCGGCGACCGAAGCGGCTGATGCCTACCTCGCGTATGACGCCGACAACTTCTATGCTGTTTTTGTCTGCTTCGACCATGAGCCGGCGCAGATTCGCGGACACATGACGCGCCGCGAGAATCTCACCGACGAAGACGTCGTCACTCTCTACCTCGACACATTCCATGACCGCCAGCGCGCGTACGCCTTCACTGTCAATCCGGCAGGAGTGCAGCAGGACGCCATCTGGTCGGAGAATGGCGGCTCGGACACCACCTTCGATACGGTCTGGCGTTCGCAGGGACGGCGCACCGAGACCGGTTATGTCGTCTGGATCGCGGTTCCATTCAAGAGTATCCGCTTCGCTGCGACGCGCTCGGAGTGGGGCTTGCTGTTAGGCCGGACCATCGCACGCAAACGCGAGGAGACGTAGTGGCCCTTGGTCTCGCGCGAACAGCAGGGATATCTGACACAAGAAGCTTCTTTGACCGGACTGGCGGACGTCACGCCCAGCCGCAACATTCAGTTGACGCCGTACGCCCTGGCGCGTTCGTTCCGCGACATCGACTTTGCTGCTGCTGCCGGTCCACGTTTCCGGCAGCAGAACCTCGCCAGCCGCACCGGCATCGATTCGAAATTCATCGTGCACAATTCGCTGGTCGTCGATGCCACGCTCAATCCGGACTTCAGTCAGGTCGAATCGGACGAGCCGCAGGTGACGGTCAATCAGCGATTCGAGGTTTACTTCCCCGAGAAGCGGCCGTTCTTTCTCGAGAACTCCGATTACTTTCAGACGGCGTTCGCTGACAACAGCACGGATTTCTTTCATCTCACTTCGCCGCTCCTCTTCACGCGTCGCATTCAAGACCCGCACATCGGAGTTCGCATCACCGGAAAGCTGGGTGCGAATCTCGTTGGACTTCTGATCGCAGACGATCGAGCCCCGGGGGAGATCGCCTCGCCCGGCAGTCCGCTGGCCGGCCAGCGGGCGAGGTTCACGGTCGCGCGGTTCGCACGCGACGTCGCCGGAAACCGCTTGGGCGCAATCGTCATCGAGCGCTCGTTCTTCGGTCAGGGGAATCGCGTCGCGGGCGTCGACGGCCGCTTTCTGCTGCCTCACAATTGGAATGGACGGTTCCGCGCGACCGGCAGCACTGATTCCGGTGCTGTTCATTCATCGGGTCACACCGTCGATGCGGAGCTCACCCGCGACGACAAGCACCTTTTCTATGACCTCGGGTACTTCGAAGCGAGCCCCGGCTATGTGCAGCGCGCCGGCTTCTATCGCCGGCCGGATATTCGACGCGTCATGCAGCTCGCTCGCTATCTGTTTCGGCCGGAAGGAAAACGCGTGGCGTGGTGGGGGCCGATGACTTACTTTCATGTCAGCCGGGAGTTTTCAGGCCACCAGCTCGACCGCAACCTCGGCATCGAGCTCGATGCGAAAGTCGGGCGGTCCACGGTCTTCGACATCTACACCGGCCGGACGGATCAGACGCTTCGGCCGGTCGATTATTCCACGCTGCCGAGTCGGCGTACGTTCGTCATGTATTGGACGGGTGGCGATATTTCGACACAGATATCGCGCTCGGTGAGCCTTCGTTTCGGCGGCTATCATCAGGGAGCGATCAACTACGACTCGCCGGCTGGCACTGCTCCGTTCCTCACTGGCGAGGACTACGCCAAGAGCGTGCTGACGATGCATCCGACAACAGCGCTCTCGATCGAGAATACATACATCATCGACCGTCTACAGCAGCCTCGCAGCGGGCCGCGGGTCTTCACGAATCAGATCATCCGCAGCAAGTGGAATTACCAGTTCACGCGCAGCCTCTCGGCACGGGTCATCGCTCAATACGCTTCGGTGCTCGCAGAACCGCGGTTCACTTCTTTGGCGACGACGAAGAACCTCAATGGAGATTTTCTGATTTCTTACACGATCAACCCGGGCAGTGCGTTCTATCTCGGCTATAACGGGAATCTACAGAACTACGATCCCGCGCTGCGTCTCGATCCCTCGGGAGAAATCCTGCGCACGCAGAGAGGAGTGATCAACGATGCACGACAGATCTTCGCCAAAGTCTCCTATCAGATTCGTATGTAGTTTGTTGGCGATTGTCCTCTTTGCGTCTGGAGCGCAGGCTGCCTGCACCACGTTCTGCATGAGCGCCGGCGGGCGGTTCGTGTTCGGCGCAAATTACGACTGGGACACCGGCGTCGGCATGCTGATGGTCAACAAACGGCTCGTGTCAAAGGAGTCGTTGACGCTGAGACCGACGCGATGGACGTCGCGTTTTGCCTCCATCACCCTCAATCAATACGGCCGCGAGTTTCCGACCGGCGGCATGAACGAGGCCGGCCTGGTGGTGGCGCTCATGGCCCTCGCCGACACGCAGTATCCCGCGGTCGACAGCCGTCCTTCGGTCGGCATTCTGGAATGGATCCAATATCAGCTCGATCTTTCCGCGGACATCGACGAGGTGCTGCAGCGCGCTGCCCAAATCCGAATCGCAGGTCAGATGGGCCTTCATTACCTCGTCAGCGACCGCACCGGCCGGGCGGTGACATTCGAGTACCTGGGCGGAACAATTGTCGCGCATCACGACGGCACACTTCCCTTTGCGGTCCTCACCAACGACACCTACGACCGCTCGATCGCGTATCTGCGGACCATTACCGGTTTCGGCGGCACGCGCCCTGTGCCGACCGGAATTGGATCGCTGGAACGCCTGGCGCAGGCCGCCTCGATGATCCGTCAGACAGATCCTTCGGCGAACGCAGTGGAGCGCGCGTTCACGATCCTCGATGCCGTTCACCAGCCGTATTACACAAAATGGAGCGTCGTCTACGATCCGAATGCAATGACGGTTTACTTCAGAACCGATCGAAATCCGAACGTGCGGTCGCTGTCCTTCGGTTCGTTCGATGGCGCCTGTGCTTTCCCTGTAAAGACACTCGACATCAATGGCGATGGCTCGGGCGACATGGCCGCTTTCGTCGACGACTACAGCTCCGAAGCCAATACGGCACTTGTCTACGCGGCATACGCACAAACGCCCATGCTGCGCGATGCTACCGATGACGACAAGCACGAGACCGCGATGCATCCGGAGGGCGACGTCTGCGTGCAGGTGCCGCGCGGCCGCGCCGTGCGGCGTTAGTTCACCACAGAGACGCAGAGGACACAGAGAACGTGGCGCGAGCGGCGTGCCGCTCATACCCTCTAATGGCCGCTCGCGACAAACCGTCGCGGTGTCATTGACCACAGCCATTAACGTCCGTGCTCATGCGCCCCACGATTGTCGCTGTCGCACTCACCGTCGTTGCTCTTTCGGCCTTCGGCGTTACGCCGCCGATTTGGGGACCGCTCGACCCTGGGAAATACGCAGTCGGATACCGCCTTCTCGATCGTTACGACTACACGCGTCCGTATTGGACCGCGCGCGATCTCGACGGGCGGCCGCGCACGGTTGAGCGCGGGCGGCCGATGCGCATCAGCGTTTGGTATCCCGCCGCATCGTCCAATGCTCCGGCGCTGACCCTCGGCGATTACATCGATCTCATGGGAGCAGAGGAGCGAGTCGTTCCCATCGGCGAAGCGCAAAAGCGTGCAGCACGCGCGGCGTTGTATGCCTTTCCGCTGCTCCGGACCGCAACACCGGAACAGCGTACGAAGCTGGAGGCGCTGAGAACCCTCGCACAGCGCGATGCTCCGCCGGCCGCCGGAAAATTTCCGTTGATCCTTTACAGCCTCGGCTCGGCGGCATTGGCGAATGTGACGCCGGAGTATCTGGCCAGTCACGGGTATGTCGTCATGCAAATGCCGCGACTCGGCGAATTTGCCGGCATGCCGCCCGATCATCCGTTCGACATCGAGACGAAAGTGAACGACACGGAGTTCATGCTGCAGACGGCGCACGAGCTTTCCTCCGCCGATCTGTCGAACATCGGTGCCATCGGCTTCAGCGCCGGCGGCCGCTGGGCCTTGAGCGCGGCCATGCGGAATCGCGACATCCACGCGGTCGTGTCGCTCGATACCGTCATGCTGTTCAACGACACCGCCGGCAAGAACTGGCGCACGTATCCCTTCTACAGCCTCGACGCCGTGCGCGTTCCGGTCCTGCATCTGATCCGTCGGGCCTGGGTTCCGCAGCAGGACGCAGCCATGTGGGACGGCATGCGCAACGCCGATCGCACGATGCTGATCTTCGAGGACCCGAAACTCGATCACTTCGATTTTCAGTCCATAGGCTATGCGATGACGCTCGCCGGAATGCGCCGCGAGGTTGCCAGCAGTGTCGCGGACACATTCGCGCGATTCAATCGGCTGACTCTCGATTTTCTGGACGCGAATCTGAAAGGCGACGCCAGAGCGCGCGATGCGCTCCATGCGCCATTGCCGGCGACGATCTCCGCTTCCAACACAACGGGATCGCCACCTTCGCCGCAATTGGCGGACGTGACGAACGCCATCGCGGAAGGATCGATCGACAGTGCTCTGAAGGCCGCGCGGCAAGTTGCCCTGCCGGAGCAGGTCATCAACCTCGCCGGTTACAACCTTCTCGGAAGCGGCCGTGTCCCCGACGCGATTCGGATGTTTCAAATTAACGTCGACGCGCATCCGGAATCGGCCAACGCCTTCGACAGCCTTGCCGATGCTTACGCCGCCTCCGGCGATCGCACGAAAGCGGCGGAACTTGCGCGAAAAGCGGTGGAGCTGCTGGATCGCGACACGACAACGCCCGCCGAGCGCAAACAGGCGATCCGGCAAAGCATCGAGCAAAAACTTACGCCGTCGTCCTCGGATTCCGAGCCGGTGATCGATTTCATCAACCGATTGACGGATGCCGGCCTCCGGCGCGATCTCAATGCGATGAAGTCGCTCTATGCGCCGGACTACTTCCATACGAACGCAGATGGCAGCGTGATGACTCTCGACGATGTCCTCCGCTCGTACGCCGCGCCGCCGCCGGTCACGATCCTCTCCTCGACGCACGATCAGGAACATCTGCAAATGCTTGGCGACGCGGCGGTGGTCAACATGCGCGTGACCATTCAAGGAGTATCGGGGACTACTCCATGGAGCCGGCGGTACCGCGTCACGTATCTGGTCGCGCGCGAGAACGGCCATTGGCTCGCCAAGAATTCACACGCGTCGCTGCTGGCGGGGCAGTGATGCCTCCTCGGGACTGGCTCGGTCACCCTCGCGGCCTCTCCGTCCTTTTTTTCACAGAGATGTGGGAGCGCTTCAGCTACTACGGCATGCGCTCGCTCTTGATTCTGTTCATGGTCGCTCCGCTTGCCGCAGGCGGACTGGCATTCTCGACGCCGCGCGCCGCGACGATCTACGGCGTGTACACCAGCTCCGTGTACGCGTTGTCGATCGTGGGCGGGTGGCTTGCCGACCGTTTCCTCGGTCATTACAGAGCGGTATTTTTAGGCGGATGTCTCATCGCATCCGGGCATTTCTCAATGGCCATCCCGCGCATCGAGACTTTCTTTCTCGGTTTGGTACTGATCGCGTTCGGCACCGGTTTGCTGAAGCCGAATG
>QHVX01000445.1:3575-4492 GCA_003222375.1 Acidobacteriota bacterium | reverse complement strand
CGGCGAAGAAAAAGAAGACGGCGTATTCGATCATCGTGGTCTCGCGGTCTCGAGGTTGCGCGGTCTCGCAGTCATGCATCGCGGAGCGGAGCACCGCGAGACCACGAGACTTCGACAATTCGAGACCATCCTCATATCCACCCCTTCGCGATGAAAAACGCGACCAACAGAATATTGACCACCGCCAGCGGAAGGAAAACTTTCCAGCCCACCCGCATCAGGATGTCGTACTTCAGCCGCGGAATGGTCCAGCGGACCCAGACGAAGATCAGCATCAGGAGGCCGACTTTGATCGTGAATGCAATCGCGGAGAGCAGGAAGCCGAGGAATGTGGCGGGCTCGTTGTACCAGGGGATGTCCCATCCACCTAGGAAAAGGGTGGTGACGAGGGCCGAGACGGTGGCCATCGCAATGTATTCAGACATGAAAAATAGTGCGAATTTCATGGATGAATATTCTGTATGATATCCGGCGACCAGCTCCGCTTCCGCTTCCGCGAAATCGAAGGGCAGGCGATTCGTCTCCGCGAAGGCAGCCACTGTGAAGACGATGAATGGGATCCACATCGCCGGCGAGAAGATGTTCCAGGCCGGAAGCTTGATTGTGTCGAAGAGTACGAAGTAGCCGGTCTGCTTCCAGACCACGTCGGTCAGGCGCAGCGAGCCGGCGACCATCAGCGCGCTGATGGCGGCCAGCGTCATCGCCAGCTCGTACGAGATCATCTGGGCCGACGATCGGATGCCGCCGAAGAGCGAATACTTGTTGTTAGAAGCCCAGCCGGCGGTGACGATGCCGTACACGCTCAGCGACGCGAGCGCGAAGATCAGCAGAATTCCGACGTTCACGTCGGCGACGATCGGCTCGAAGATGCGTCCGCTGCGCAGCGCGAACGGCCGCCCCCACGGCACGACCGCGAT
>QHVX01000445.1:0-3461 GCA_003222375.1 Acidobacteriota bacterium | reverse complement strand
CCTGGATCAACGCGCTGCCGCGCCGCTCGACCCACACCATGATGGGCGTGACATTGAGAAGTGCGCCAACGACGATGGCAATTTTCAGAATCGAGAGGGCGACGTCGACCTTGTCGATTCCCGCCATGATCACGCGCCGGCGGCGACTCTCTCCTCCGACAGGACTCGGGCCGCCACGCGAGCAAAAATCTCGACATCCGGAATCGCTTGTCCCTTCGGTGGATACGCGGCGTGGATTTCCTGGACACGACCCTGCAGGTTGGTGTAGCTGCCCTCTTTTTCGACGTGAATCGTCGCGGGAAGGAGAACGTCCGCGACTTCATTGAGCGGATGGTTCGCGTCCCATGAGTGCACGATCAGGAATTTTGCCTTGCGCAGGCTCGCGATGAACGCCGGATCCTTCGTGCGCTGGCTGAAATCGGCATCGCAGATGTACAGGACGTCGATGCCGTCCATCGACGGAATTTCATTCTCGCCCACGATCGCCGCCACGCCGCGATAGTTCGGCGCTGCCTGCGTTCCGACGAGCCACTCCGTGCGCGACTTCATGCGGATCGGGTCGATGGGATCGACAGTCAGGCCGACGCGCGCACCGACGCCTTCGAACAGCGATTTCGCGACGCGGGCCTCTTCATTGGTCATGTTGGCAGACGCGATCGCGACAACTTTTTCCGCCGGCCGGAGCGCCTTCTCGATCGCGTCCAGCGCCTCGTTCCATGTGGCGATCCCGAGGTAACCGTCGTCATTGCGGACTTTCGGGACGACGACGCGGTCGGTGTCGTAACGCTCGTACGAGAATCGTCCGTAGTCGCACAGCCAGTGGTCGTTGACGTCAGGATTCTCGCGCGGCCGGTATCGAAACACCTGACCGTTGCGATGCCCGATGAACATGTTGCATCCGACATCGCATCCGTTGCACACCGACTCGGTCGAATCGAGATTCCACACGCGCGATTCGAATCGGAATTCGCGGGTGGTCAGCGCGCCGGTCGGGCAGACGTCGGCCACGCACGCCGACATCCAGTTGTCCAGCGGCGTCCCGGCGAAGACGCCTACTTCTGTCGAAGCCCCGCGTTTGAAAAACGCGAGCTCGCTCGTGCCGGTGATCTCCTGACAAAAGCGAATGCATCGCGTGCAGTGAATGCAACGATTCATGTTCTGCACGACGTGCGGACCGATCGCCGTGCGATCCATGCCGGGGTATGTCCGCTTGAATTCGCCGTAACGCGATTCGACCGAACCGTAGTTGAAGGAATAGTCCTGCAGCGGACACTCACCGGCCTTGTCGCAGATGGGACAATCGAGCGGATGATTGATGAGCAGAAACTCCATCTGCCCGCGCCGCGCTTTGTCGACCTTTTCGTTCCAGACGTGTATCTTCATCCCGTCTTTCACGTTGGTGGAACAACCGGCTTGCAGTTTCGGCATGCCCTCCACTTCGACCAGACACATGCGGCACTGGCCGACGACGGTCAGCGAGGGGTGATAGCAAAAATGCGGGACGTGGATGTCAGCCGCCTTCGCGGCTTCAATGATGTTGAGGCCATCCTTGACTTCGACTTCGGCGCCGTCGATGGTAACTTTGGCCATTGGTGGGATGAAAATCTCACGGCCGTGCCCGTGAAATTTTTCACAAGGCGCGAGAATACTCACGCGCGCGCCGCCCGTCAACGAAATTGCAAGTGACTAAACGAGACGCCGCTATCGCGATTACTTCCGCTGTCGTTGCCGGTGCGCTCTGCTACGCCCTGGCGCTCAGCATCCCACTTCGCCCACCCGGGCCATCGCCAACCGGACCTGCACCACCAAAAGGCGGGACCGCCGCCAAGGTCGTCATGCGGATCAACGGTCAGCCGGTCACCGAGGCGGAATTCCTGGCGATCTATCGTCAACTGCCGGAAGAGTTGCAGCAGCAGTACGCGAACGAGCCGGGGAAGATGGCTCTCGCCGAGCAGTCCAGCGCGATCCGGTGATCGCGGCGCAGGTCGAAGCCGCTGACGCGAACATTCTCGCAAGCGCGGCGGCCGATAAATTGATCGCGTTGCCGAACGATCAGACGGTGCAGGAGTTTTACAACAAGAACAAGGCGCGATTCGAATCGGCCGACGTCAGCCACATTCTGATCGCTTACCAGAGTGGAAGCCTTCCGGCTCGATCGGGCAAGGCACCGCCGCTGGACGAGGCGAAAAAGAAGGCGTCGGCGGTTTACGCGCAGTTGAAGGCGGGGGCCGACTTCGCCGCCACCGCAAAGAGAGTCTCCGACGATGCCCAGAGTGCCAAGACCGGCGGCCACATGGGTCCGATGTCGCACGGAATGCTCCCGCCCGAGCTCGACGCCCAAATCTTCGCGGCGAAACCTGGCGATGTCACGCCTCCGACCGTTTCGCCGTACGGCATTCACATCTTCAAGGTGAACGCCCGCACGACGCAGACGCTCGATCAGCTCCGCGCCGGCATTTCGCAGCGCGTGCGGCAGGAAAAGCTGCGCGATCGCGTGGAGGCGCTGCGCAAGACCGCACGCGTCGATTTCGATCCGACATTTTTCCCCGCCACGAAGAAACCGCCGGCTCCCAAGAAGCCGTCGTGAAAAGGCAGAAGTCAGAAGGCAGCAGCCAGAAGTACGCCGAGGCGCAACGCCCTTCTGCCTTCTGCTTTCTGCCTTCTGCCTTATGAAAATCCTCGTCCTGGGCGCCGGCCGGATGGGCTACGGCGCGGTCTACGATCTCGTCCGCCAGCCTGACGTCGAGCGGGTGACGGTTGCCGACGCCATCGCGGAGCGCGCCCACCGAGTCGCGTCAGGCGTCGGCGGCGGCAAAGCGATTCCGGTGCAACTCGACGCGACGAACGAGCGCGCCGTCATCGACCTCATGCGCGATCACGAGGCCGTGCTCAGTTGCGTCGTGTATAAGCTGAATGCGGCGCTCGCGCGTGCCGCCGTTTCCGCCAAAACAAATTTCTGCGACCTCGGCGGCAACAACGATGTTGTCGATGCCGAGTTGTCATTGAATGACAGCGCCACCCGCGCCGGCATCAATATCATTCCCGACTGCGGACTCGCGCCCGGGATGGTGGCAGTGCTCGTCGCGCACGCCGCGGCTCGGTTCGAGAAGCTCGATGCGATTCGCATCCGCGTCGGCGGCCTGCCGCAGGATCCGAAGCCGCCGCTCGATTACCAGCTCGTTTTTTCGGTCGAAGGCCTGATCAATGAGTACATCGAGCCGGCCCGCGTAGTTCGCAACGGCAAAGTCACAAACGTCGACTCGATGACTGAGATCGAAGAAATCGATTTTCCGCCGCCGTTCGGCCGTCTGGAAGCGTTTCAAACATCCGGCGGCACTTCGACGCTTCCGGAAACGTTTCTCGGCCGTGTTCGCGAGCTCGATTACAAGACGATCCGATACCGCGGCCACTGCGACAAATTCAAAACCATGATCGACCTCGGCCTCTGCGAGGGTGAAGCG
>QHVX01000019.1:15480-18896 GCA_003222375.1 Acidobacteriota bacterium | reverse complement strand
GGATCGCGCACTTTTCGCACATGGAAGGTGCTCGCGAGGCCATCACCGAGTTTTTTCGCTCGACGTCCTTCTTCATCACTTTCCTGGAGGTGAGCGACGATGCGCTGCCGCTGCTGCAGCTCGTCAAGCGGAAGAATCCGCGGCTGCCGGTCGTGATGATCGACGCCGACACCGATCTGCATCGCCGGCACGAGCTCCTGCACGCCGGCGCCGATCTCTATCTCACCAAGCCCAGCGCGGCGCGTCTGCGTCCTGATATCGCCGAGGATGAGCTGAATCTTTTTGCGGAGGAGTTGGCGCTCTTCGCCGATCGCGCGTTTGCGCAGTGGGAGGACAACGTCGGCATGGATTCGCTCGCGGCACGGAAGTTTTACGAAGAAGGACAGCGCGAGCATCTCGACCGCGGCTTCCGGCTGCTCAAGCAGCTCGCGTCGACGATCCTCCGCCTGACAGCGCAGTATCTCGATCGCGGCGTGGTCTTCGTCGTGCATGAGAACGAATTTGCGGGCGTCGGCGGTTTCGGCGTCACGGGAGACGACGAGCCGATGGATGCCCGCGCGCAAAAGTTGCGTATTCCGCGCGATACGTCTTCCGTCCTCTCCGACGTGATCGAATCGGGCGAGATGCATCGCGGCAAATTGCGCCGCACTCCCGCCAACGAAGACCTCGTCCAGCGCCTCGGCGGCCCCGTGCCGACTGAAGTGGTTGCGATGCCGATCATGCAGGGCGACCGCACCATTGGTATTCTTTATGGCGATAATGCAGAGCACCGCGCGCCGATCGACGACATGACCGGTTTGGAAATCTTCCTCTCGCAAGCCGGCAATGCGTTCGGCGTCGCGGTGGAGAACTGATGAAAGTACTCGTCGTCGAGGATTCGCCGTCCATGCGTTCCTATGTCACGAACATCATCGAGACTGAGGACGTGGAGATCGTCGAAGCCGAAAATGGCTTTGAAGCCCTCAAGACGCTGCCCCATCACAAGTTCGATGCGATCCTCACCGACATCAACATGCCGGACATCAATGGCCTCGAGCTGGTGAGCTTTCTCAAGAACCATCCGGTTTATAAGACGATCCCGATCATGGTCATCTCGACGGAATCGACCGAGGAAGATCGCAACCGCGCCGCCGCCCTGGGCGTCGAGGAATATCTGGTGAAACCGTTCGAGGCGAAGGAACTGGTCACGAAGCTGCGCAAGCTACTGGGATAATGGGCGACACCTTCGATTTACCCTATTTTCTACATACCGTAGAAAACGCGGTAAATCGAAGGTGTAGCCCATGAACGATGACTTTACCGGCGAGGCGGAAGAGCTCCTCGACGCGCTGTCGCGCGATCTCGTGGACTTCGAAGCGCAGGGCGCGAACGTCCGCCCGGAGCTGATCAACAAAATCTTCCGCGATACCCACTCGCTCAAGGGCCTGGCCGCGATGGTCGGCCAGCGCGAGATTTCCGAGCTCGCGCACGCACTCGAGGACATGCTCGATCGGCTGCGCATGGGAAAGATCGCGATCGGGAAACCTCTGATCGATCTTCTTTACGACGGCATCGATGGCCTGAATCGCCTGGTCGCAGGGACGTCCGCGGATGTCGCGACGCTGACCAGCCGCATCGCCAACATCGCGAGCACCGAAACACGGCAGAGCAGTGCTCTCGACGAGTTGACACTCGAAGAACAGACGCGGAAATCGCTGACCGAGTACGAAGAGCATCGGCTGATCGAGAACGTTCGCGCGGGCAAGCAGATCTACTCCGTCGAGCAGCGTTTCGAATTCACCGACTTCGATAAGAAGCTGCGCGCACTCACCGCGAAGCTCACCGAATCCGGCGAAGTGATCTCCACGCTTCCATCGGCAGATCCGGGCGGCGGCATCGGCTTCCGATTGCTATACGGGACGGCGCTCGACGAAGCGAAAGTCGCGGCCATCGCCCCGCAGGCAAAGATCACGGCGCTGCGCAAGCAGGAAGCCGAGATCTCGCTCAAATCCGCCTCAGCGACCGTGCGCGTCGACATCGCGAAGCTCGACGTCGTGATGCACACGATCGGCGAGCTGCTGATCGAGAAGAATCAGATCGAGGCGCTGGCGCGGTCCCTCGACGGACGTCAACGAAACGCCTTGGCAACCGTCGCTCGGAATCTCGATCGCAAGCTGAACGAGCTCCAGAAGACGGCCATCGAGCTGCGGATGGTTCCCGTCGGGCAGATCTACACGAAGATCTCGCGCAATGTCCGCAAGCTCGCGCGCGAGCTCGACAAAGACATCGAGCTCGTGCTGCGCGGCGAGGAGACGGAGCTCGACAAAATGCTGGTCGAGGAGATCAGCGATCCGCTGATGCACATCATCCGCAATGCGCTCGATCACGGCATCGAATCGCAGGAGCAGCGCAAAGCGGCCGGAAAAGATCCGAAGGGCCGCGTCACGGTCGTGGCGTACCAGCAGGGGAATTCGGTCGTCATCGACGTTTCCGATGACGGCCGCGGAATCGATCCCGAAGCCATCCGCGACGCTGCCATGCAGCGGGGACTGACGGCCGCCGATCCATTCGAGCTCTTGTTCGCACCAGGATTTTCGACCGCCGCGGAGGTCAGCGAGATCTCCGGCCGCGGAGTCGGCCTCGACGTGGTCAAGAAAAACATTCAGGAGCTGAAGGGATCGATCGACGTGATCTCCACGATCGGCGAAGGCACGACGTTTCGGATCATGCTGCCGATCACGCTGGCGATCATCCAGGCGTTGATCGTTCGCGCTTCCGGACAGCAATTCGCGATTCCACTGACCAGCGTCGAGGAATCGCTGCGCATTCAGGCGCGCGAGATCGTGACGGTCGAGGCGCGCGAAGTGCTTGCGCTTCGCGATTTGACGCTTCCGCTGGTCCGCCTGGCGGACGCGTTTTCGCTCGGCAATCACGACGAGGCGCCGGACAAAAAGCTCTTCGTCGTCGTCACGCGGTCGGGCGAGAAGCTGGCCGGCATCGTCGTCGACGCCATCATCCGGCAGCACGAGATCGTCATCAAATCGATCGGCGAGCGGTTGAAGGGAACGCCCGGAATCGCGGGAGCGACAGAAGTCGGCAAAGGGGACATCGTGTTAGTCATTGATGTGACGTCGCTGATCGAGGCCTTCGGCGGGCGCGCGCGCGAGGTGCGCGCATCAGCGCATGTTTGAAAGCTTTTTTGGATTCGCGACCAAGCCATTCGGCAAAACGCCCGATCCGAGTTTTCTTTACGAGAGCCCGCAGCATGCGGAAGCGCTGGCGCGGCTGGAGTACGCCGTCGAGGAAAAAGAGCTGGCGGTGCTCGTCGGCGAGATCGGCTCGGGGAAGACGACCTTGTCGCGTGCGCTCGTCGATCGCATCGGCGATTCGCGTCCGGTGATCTGGCTCATCAATCCGCGCCTCACGCCGACGCAGCT
>QHVX01000019.1:3177-15461 GCA_003222375.1 Acidobacteriota bacterium | reverse complement strand
TCGTCGATCAGATTCAGACGAAGTTGGTGGAGCTGTACGAGCAACATCGCGAGCCGGTGCTGCTGATCGACGAGGCGCAACTGATTCCGACGAAGGCGACGTTCGACGAAATCCGCCTGCTGACCAATTTTCAGCTCGACGATCAAAATCTTCTGTCGGTGCTGCTGATCGGCCAGCCGGAGCTCGAGAAACGCCTCGATCGCGAAACGTACGCGCCCCTCCGGCAACGCATCGGCATGCGCTATCACCTCGGTCCGCTCTCGCTCGAGGACACGCTGGCATACATCGATCATCGCGTGCGCGTCGCGGGTGCGAATCGCAATCCGTTCAGCCGTGAAGCGATGGAGGAGATCCACGCGCTCAGCGGCGGCATCCCGCGACTCATCAACACACTCGCGACGACCGCGCTGCTCGACGCCTTCGGCGACGACGCCGCCACGATCGAGCCGCCGCGCATCACGTCGGCCGCGCGCGAACATCGGATGGAAGCGCATGGTTAACCTCGCGAAGATCCGGAAGAAGGCGAAAGGTTCTTCTGACCACCCGACAACCCGACAACCCGACAACGCCCAAACCAAGCTCCAATCCTTCCTCTCCACGGTCGGCCAGAAGCGCGCCGGTATCGTGCAGGAGGTCATCGCTCCGCCGCAGGACGAGGTCGAGCTTCTCACCTTCACTCTCGGCGAAGAGCGCTATGCGATCGAGATCGGCGACATCGCGGAAATTGTCGGTGCGCAGACCGCAACGCGCATTCCGAATGCCGATTCCGGAATTGTCGGCGTCATCTCGGTGCGGGGGTCGATCGTGACGCTGGTCGACGTCCGCTCCCGGCTGAAACAGCCCGCGCGAGCGCCGTCGAAAGACTCGCGGGTGATCGTGATCCGCAAAGAGGGAGGGCTGATCGGCTTCGAGGTCGACCGCGTCCTCCGGCCCTCGAAAATCGAGCGGGCGACCATCGAGCCGCAGCCGGTCGTGCACCCGGACGAGGAGAGCGAATGCATTCGCGGCGTCATCCGCGGGCAAAATGCGTTGACGATCGTTCTCGATTTGTCCAAGCTAGTTGCATAGGTTGTCGGGTTGTCGAGTTGTCCCGTTGTCAAACCCTCGACAACCTGAGAACCTGACAACCTGACAACCCCAACATGAGCGCCAATCCCGATCTTGTCCTGCAGGCCCGCTCGTCGGACCCCGACGCGCGTCAGAAGGCCGCCTATCTCGTGTCGCACTCCGCCGACGCGCGCGACTATCCGCTGATGTTCGAGCTTCTGGGCGACAAAGACTGGCGCGTCCGCAAGACGATCGTGGATGGCTTCGTTCGCGATCCGCGCCCGGAGGTCATCGAGCGATTGCTCGACGCGCTCGCCGACGCTGAAAATGCCGGCCGTCGCAATTCGGCGACCGAGGCGCTGGTGCGGATCGGAGATGGAACGATTGTCGCGATCGTGAATCGTCTCCGCACGAAGCCGGACATCGACATCCGCCTCTCGCTCGTCAATCTTCTCGGCGATCTCCGAAGTCAGGAAGGATTCAACGTCCTGCGCGACACGCTGGAGGGTGAGACCGACACCAACGTGGCCTCGTCGATCATCTCCTCGCTCGGCAAATTTCGCGATGCCGCCGCCATTCCGCATCTGATGCGCGTGCTGCAACGCGACGACGTCTGGTTGAAGTTTCACGCGATCGAGGCGCTGGGCGAGATCGGCGATCGCGCCGCGCTGCCGGCGATCCTCCCGCTATACGCCGAAAAATCGCTGCGGAAGCCGGTGCTGGAAGCGATTGGAAAGATCGGCGACGTCGGCACAGTCAGCTTTCTTCTGAAGATCATCATCGAAGAGGACAAGCTGAACCTGACGGCGCTCCGTGCGCTGGTGCGCATTGCGGAAGCGGCCAAGCCGCGCATCGTCGAGAAGAACGAGCGCGATCTGATCCAACGCAAATTCCGCGCAGCATTTCCATCCGAGAAGATTCCTCCGCTGCTGGAAACCGTCAAAACGACGTCGAAGCGTGACGTCCGCAACTTCATTCTGAAATTTCTCGGATGGTCAGGCGATCCGCGCGCGCTGCCGGTGCTGCTCGATCACCTCGATGAGCCGGAGACGGCCGAGGTGGCGGCGCAGGCGCTGATCGACTTCGGCCCGCTGGCGGTGCCGCCGATCCTCCACGCGCTCCAGAACGCGCAGGAAGATGAGGTCATCGCGTTGCTGATGCGCGTCATCAATGCCATCGGAACCGGCGAGTCGATCGGCGCGGTGATCCCGTTCCTCGATCATCAGAATCCGATGATCCGACGCCTGGCCATCGAGACGCTCGGCGAGTTGATGAATCCCGCGCCGGTCGATTACCTGCTCGCCAAGCTCGATGATTCCGATATCGCGTCGCAACAATCGGCGGTCAATGCCGTCTCGGCGCTCGTCGGTTCGTTCCCGGAGATCAAGGGTGACGTTCTTTCGAAGATCCGCAGGCTGCTGCAGTCGCCGCACGTTCCGATGAAACTCAATTCGCTGTCGGTCTACGTCAACATCCAGGGCGAGGGTTATCCCGACGAGCTGCTGCTGGCCTCGAAAGACAGCGATCCGATGATCCGGCAGAAAGCGATCTCGCTGATGGGCAAATTCAGCGAGGAGCGATTCGCGGATCAACTCGTGCTGTCGCTGGCCGATGAATCGGCGGGCGTGCGGCTGGCCGCCATCAACGCCGTCGTGCATCTGCGGCCCGAAAAAGGCATCGATCCGCTCATCAGCTCACTCGAAGACAGCGATGTCTGGATCCGCACGGCGGCCGCGCAGGCGCTGGGGGAGTACCACCAGCAGCGCGCGGTCGAGCCGCTGATGCGGCATCTCGAAAACGATCTGCCACCCGTCCGTATCGCCGTCATCGAAGCCCTCGGCAAACTCGGGCAGGCCAGCGTGCGCAATGTGCTTTTCCGCTGCACGAGCGATCCCGACGTCGAAATCCGCCGCGCGGCGGTTTTGGCGCTGGCGAAGGTCCCGGGCGAGGATGTCTTCCGGCGGCTGCTGGATTCGCTGTCCGATCAGGATTGGCGCATTCGAGCGGCGGCGGCGGCGTCGCTCGGAATCCGCGGCGACGCCAAAGCGCTTCCGGCGCTGCATCGCGCGCTCGACGATTCCGACACCTACGTGCAGGAGTCGGCGGTCCTGGCGCTCGATCGCATCCCCGATCGCTCCTCGTTTTCGTATCTCTTCAAGGCACTCGAGAATCCGGCGACGATTGACGAAGTGTCCGACGTGTTGATCCACCACAAAGACCTCTATCGCGATCTTCTCGAGCAGGCGTGGCGGACCGCCGACAGCCGCCGCGAAGTGATCATCGCGGCGATTTTGTCGGCGATGAAGTCATGAATCCAAGGCAGAAGTCGGAAGGCAGAAGGCAGAAAGGGTGCTGGGACTTCTGCCTTCTGCTTTCTGCCTTCTGACTTTCGGGAATGCCCTCCTTCGACTTCTCGCTCAATCATCATCTCGACCTGCCCGATGATGTCTTCCGTCTGCTGCGCGACACGATCTATCGCCGCACCGGGCTTTGGTTCGCCGACTCGTCGAAGTATCTGCTGCAGAAACGATTGTCGCCGCGGGCACGCGAGCTGAATTTCGAGTCGTTTCAGAAGTACTACTACTTCCTGCAATACGATCCGCGGGCCGACGCCGAGTTCGACGAGATCTACGACCTGGTCACCACGAAGGAAACCTATTTTTTCCGCGAGCCGGCGCAGCTGACGGCGTTCGTCGAAGAAATAATACCTGATATATTATCACATAAAACAGTACGAAAAATCCGGGTGTGGTCGGCGGGCTGCGCCACCGGCGAGGAGCCCTATTCGATCGCGATGCTGCTGCAGGAGGCCGGCGTTTTCGAACGCTCGGCCATCGAGATCTTCGCGAGCGACATCAGCAACGACGTCCTCGTCCGCGCGCGCAGGGGTCAGTACCGCGAGACCGCCTTTCGAATGACCGATCCAGCGATCCGCGACAAATACTTCACGCGCGAGCCCGACAGTTGCTGGCGCATTCACGACGACATCCGCAATCGCGTCTCCTTCGGGCGCCTCAATCTCTACGACCAGGCGCGGGTCTCGCTCCTCGGCAACGTCGACGTCATCTTCTGCCGCAATGTCATCATCTACTTCGATGACGCCTCCAAGCGCATGGTCATCAGCAACTTTTACAATCGCCTGGTCCACGGCGGTTATCTGCTGTTAGGCCATGCGGAATCGCTGATCACGCTCTCGACCCAATTCAAATTGAAACACTTGAAAAATGACATGGTCTATCAAAAATAGTGCCGCGTGCCGCGTGCTGCGTGCTGACCGAGCTGTGGCGCGGCACGCGGCACTTCGGCACGCGGCACCTTTCGAATGATCAGAGCGCTGGTGATCGACGACTCCGCTTACAACCGCGTGACGATCTCGCGCATGCTCGAGTCGGCCGGCGACATCGAGGTCATCGCGACAGCTAACAACGGCGAAGAGGCCATCAAGCAGGTGATGAAGCATTCCCCGGACGTCATCACGCTCGATCTCGAGATGCCGGTGATGGACGGCTTCTCATTTTTGCGCTGGCTGATGCAGAACCGGCCCACGCCGGTGATCGCGGTCTCTTCGAAGTCGAGCGATCGCAGCGTCTTCAAGGCCCTCGACCTCGGCGCGATCGATTTCATCAGCAAGCCCGGCGGAAATCTTTCGCCGCGTCTGGAGGAGATTCAAAAAGATCTGATCGCGAAAGTGCGGCATGTGGCCGAGGTGCGGATCGAAAACGTACGGAAACGTAGTGTAGAGGCGGCCTTCAGGCCGCCTGCGCCGGCTGAAACCGGCGCCTACACCTACACTGCCATCCAATTGATCGCCATCGGCTGCTCCACCGGCGGCCCACCCGCCCTGCAACATCTCTTTCAATCGCTGCCGCTGATGCCGATTCCGATCGTCGTCGCGCAGCACATGCCGCCGACGTTCACCCGCCTCTTCGCCGAACGCGTCGATCGCCTCACGAAGTACAGCGTGAAAGAAGCGGAGGACGGTGAGAAGCTCGCCAACGGCAGTGTCTACGTCGCGCCGGGCGGCATGCAGATGGAAGTTCGCCGCACCAACGGCGGCCTCGGCGTCCGCATCACGACGCCAGGACCCGACGATCTCTACGCGCCATCCGTCGACCGGCTCTTCGCGTCGGCGAGCGACGCCTGCGGCGAAAAGTTGCTGGCCGTGATCATGACCGGCATGGGCGACGACGGCGCGCGCGCCATCCGGCGCGTTCGCGATCGCGGCGGAAAAACGATCGCCGAGTCGTCCGACACCGCCATCATCTTCGGCATGCCCAACGAGGCGATCAAAACCGGCGCAGTCGATCAGATCCTGCCACTGAGCGAGATCGCGGCCGCGATCGAGCGTCTCACGCGTGTAAAATTTGAGACCGATGAGCGACGAGTCGAGAGCTGAGAAGTTTCTCGAGCTGTTCAACAAGAGCAAACACTTCACCGAGGAGCTGCTGCGGGAGAACGAGAGGCTGAGGAAGCGTCTCGGCGCCCTGGAGGAAGAGAACAAGGACTACGCCAGCCGCTACACCGAGATCGAGCACCAGAACAACAATCTCGCCACGCTGTACGTCGCGAGTTATCAGTTGCACTCCACGCTCGACTTTCGGGAAGTGATACAGATCGTTCACGACATCATCGTCGACGTCATCGGCGCGAAGTCGTTCGCCCTCCTTCTGCTCGATGAAAACACCAACGAGCTGCGCACGATCGCCTGCGACGGCGAGGACGCCATGCCCGGCATCGAGCGCATCTGGACGCATTTGGGTGAAGGGATCCTGGGCGGCGTTGCGCGAAGCGGCGAGAGTTTTTATCTCAGCGATGGCAAGACGACGCTCGATCGCCCGCTGGCCGCGATTCCGCTGCGGATCAAGGACCAGGTCATCGGCGTGATCGCGATCTACAAATTGATCGCGGAGAACCACGTCTTCACGGCCGTCGATTACGAGACCTTCGCACTGCTGGCGGCGCACGCTGCGACTGCGATTTTTTCAGCCAAGCTGTATGCGCAATCGGAGCGGAAGCTGAACACGATTCAGAGCTTCCTCGACTTGTTGACGACTACGAGTTGAAGCGCGCCGTCGTTGGAATCGCCGCGTTGTTTTTTGTTCCACGCCTGATCCTCCTTTTCGTGCGCCAGCCGTTCTTTGACGAGCTCTTCACGCACTGGATCTCCGGTCAGTCGTTCGCCGGGATTCTTCGCGCGCTGCACTACGACTCCGGACCGCCCCTCTATTACTTCATCATCCATCTCCTCGGCGATCCGCCTGTGCTCGTGATTCGGGCCGTTTCGCTTCTCTGCAGCACGATCGCGCTCGTCGCGCTCCTCATGTCGCGACGCTTCACCGCGGCAGCGCTGCTGGCTGTCTTTCCGCCGGCGGTTTTGCTGGCGGTTGACGCGCGCGCATACGCGCTGTGCGCAATGTTTGTGGCGTTAGGCGTACTGGCGCTCGATCGCGATCGTCCATATCTGGCGGCGTTCGCGTTCGTGGCGGCGGCGTACTCGCACTATTACGGCGCGCTCTTCATTGTTCTGTTATGGAGAAATTGGAAGCCAGTCGCAATTGCGATCGTTCTTTTCCTTCCCGGCGCGTGGCTCGCGCTCCATCAGCCGCGCGAATCGGTGGCGTGGATGGGCGGGTTTCCGCGCTATCCCGATGTCTTGTTTGCTCGACCTCCTATCTGGTTGCTGGTGGTTGCTGTGGCGTTGCTGGTGGTTGCTGCGTATCGACTCAATCGCTACGCCGCCATGACGCTCATTCCGCTCGCCCTCGCGCTGGCCTTGGGCATCTACTTCCCATTGCGGTTCGAGTCCGTGATCGCGGTCCCTTTCGCGCTGTGGATCGCCGCATCGGCGCACAAGAAGCTGATCCCGCTGTTGATCGCGGTCGGAGTGGCGATCTGTGCGATCGGAATCGTCGATCACGCGCAGCGCCCGCTCGACGATTACCGCGATGCCGCGATGCACCTGCGGGGCATTGAAGGGCCGGTGGTCGCCAGTGGATACCTCTACCTCGAGGCGATCATGGTCCGTCCGGTCGTCGCCTTTCCGCCCGAGCAGGCGTTGCACCCCGGCTGGCGCGCGATTCCCCTTCCGGGAAGCAAGCCGCCGGACGGCACGTTCATCTGGATAGGCGAGAGCCGCGCGCCGGAGCTCAGCATCATTCGGCGCTCACGCAAGATCACTCCGATCTACGTGAACCAGAACGCAGCGATTGTTAAGGTAAACTGAAACGCCATGCCGCATTTCATCACCGATAAGTGCATCGGATGCACGGTCTGCGAGGTCAAGTGTCCCACCAACACGATCTGGGGCACGGCGCGCGGGCAGTACTACATCCATCCCGAGCGCTGTATCGACTGCTCGGTATGCGGGATCTATTGCCCGGTCGACGCGATCCAGAACCAGCACGGCGACTTCATCCCGCGCGTGAAGCCGAAGGACATCCCGAAAGCGGAGGTCATCAAGGAGCTATGCACGGGATGCGAGTTCTGCGTCGACATCTGCCCGTTCGAGTGCATCGCGATGATCGAGGCCCAGGACGAAACGCTCGCCAACCACTACAAGATCGCGTTCGTCGAGAAGAACAAATGCGTCGCGTGCCGGCTCTGCGAATCGGTCTGCGACAAGGACGCCATCGTCGTGCCGGATGCGCCCACGCAACTGAAGGGATACCTGCCGGATTTTGTGGTCGCGGGTACGGGACGGTAGAACGAATGCAGAATGCAGAAGGCAGAATGCAGAAATTCCTCGCGCATTCTGCATTTTGCATTTTGCATTCCTCTTCCAATTCGTACTCTTTCCCCTCGGCATCGTGCTGGTGGCGGTCGGAGTGTTTTTTCTATTCGGGAAGTTGGCGACTGAGGAGCACTCGATCCCCGATTACCTCAACGCCATCCGCTCGGGCAGCTCGCACGAACGCTGGCAGGCGGCCTATCAACTTTCGAAGTCGCTGAAGCGAGGGGAGGCGGCCCGCTATCCGAACCTCGAGCAGCAGGTCGCCGCGATCTACGAGCAGTCGAAGAATGACGATCCGCGCATCCGGCGCTATCTCAGCATGGTCCTCGGATCACTCGGCGACCGCCGCGCGACGCCGCTGCTGCTCGACGGCCTCAACGATCGCGATGTCGACAATCGCATCTACGTCCTGATGGCGCTCGGCGAGCTCAAAGATCCGGCATCCGTCCCGCGAATTGAGCAGGCAGCGAGCGACGCCGACAAAGACGTACGCAAGACGGCGTACTTCACGCTGGGCGAGATCGGAGATCCCGGCGCCGGTTCGACACTCGTCGACGGACTCCGCGATGACGTCGCGGAGGTGCGCTGGAACTCGGCGATCTCGCTTTCGCGCTTCAACGATCGCCGGGCGGTGCCGGTCCTTCGCGAAATGCTCGATCGGTCGCGGCTCGATCAGGTCCGCGACATGCGCGAAGACCAGAAAGAGGACGTGATGATGATGGCGATGGCGCCCTTTGCCCGCCTCGCCGGAAGCGAGTCGCGCCCCGACCTGCAGCGCGTCGCGGCAACCGACCCGAGTCTTCGAGTGCGGGCGGCGGCAAAATCGCTGCTGCGCTGATTCACGTCATCCTGAGCCGCGAAGACAGCGAAGGATCTCGTTGCCTGAGATCCTTCCCCCGCTTCGCGGGTCAGGATGACTCGTCTTCGCGAGTCACCCTTTTCGGTTGACAGACCTCACCCAAATGCTTGATATTTAGCGGCCGGAGCGAGCTTGTTCCGTTTCTTCACAATCTCCTGATGTCGGAAGAAATCACGCCATATCAGGTCGTCCCCAAGACCCCCCTCGCGGGGAGCGCCGCTGCAGACATCCGCGAACAGGGGGAAATGACCCGTCGCAGCTTTCCCTTCGTCATCACCGCCGCCTGGCTGGCCCTCACCGCCGCCCTCGGCGGCCTCGCCTCCGTACTCGGGCGGTTCATGTTCCCCAATGTCCTCTTCGAGCCGGTGCAGAAGTTCAAGGCCGGCTTCGTCGCCGACTACGCCGTGGGCGAGGTGGACGAGCGCTGGAAGGACAAGTTCGGCATCTGGCTGGTGCGGACCGAGGAGACGGTGTACGCGCTGATCTCGGTGTGCACGCACCTCGGATGCACGCCCAACTGGCTGCCCACGCAGAACAAGTTCAAGTGTCCGTGCCACGGCAGCGGCTATTACAAATCAGGAGTCAATTTCGAGGGACCGACGCCGCGGCCGCTGGAGCGCGCGAAGATTTCGATCGATCCCTCTGACGGACAGATCGTCGTCGACAAGTCGAAGCAGTTCCATCAGGAAAGAGGCGAATGGACGGATCCGGAGTCGTTCATCAAATTGTGAAATGGCCAGCGTAAGGGGAATCCAGGAAGGCATCGTCAACTCGCAGATCTGGAAGTCGGTCTTCCGGGTCGGCATCCCCAACACCAACCGCAAGCGCGTGCTGGCGGTTCTCGGATCGTTGATCCTGCATCTGCACCCGGTGAAGGTGCGGCGCTCCGGCGTGCGCATGAGCTACACGTGGTGCATGGGCGGGACGTCGTTCTTCCTCTTCCTGGTCGAGACGGTAACAGGACTACTTTTGATGTTCTATTATCGTCCAACAATAGAATACGCATTTACCGACATCATGGACCTGCGCGAGCAGGCGCCCTTCGGGATCATGCGCGAGATGCACCGCTGGGGCGCGCACGCCATGGTCATCGCGGTGTGGCTGCACATGTTCCGCGTCTTCATGACCGGATCGTACAAGCCGCCCCGCGAATTCAACTGGAATGTCGGCGTGATTCTGCTCGTGCTGACGCTGCTGCTTTCGTTCACCGGATATCTGCTGCCGTGGGATCAGCTCGCCATCTGGGCAATCACGGTCGGCTCATCGATGGCGCGCGCGACACCCGGCGCGGGAAATGAGGGCCCCATGTCGGGGCTCATAAAACTCGGCGACATACGATTGATCCACGCCGGTGACGACGCGCGCTTCGGTCTCATCGGCGGGCGATCCATCGGTGCCGCAACGCTGCTGCGCTTTTACGTGCTGCACTGCGTCGCGATCCCGCTGGTCGCGGGATTTCTCATGGCGATACATTTCTGGCGCGTGCGAAAGGATGGAGGGATCAGCGGGCCGCTATGACGCCAAACGTCATCCTGAGCGAAGCGAAGGATCTCAAAATGCGATGCAGCTTCGCATCTGGAGATCCTTCGCCGTCTTCGCGGCTCAGGATGACGGCTGAGGAGATGCAGCGATGACATTCTTCAAGGACTTCATCAACGTTCTCTCCGCGGCATCGATCTCCTTTCTGCTGCTGTCTTCGACATTCGGCTGCATCATCTATTTCTGCCTGCTGGACGGCCGCTTGCGCTCGAAAGGCGGCGCGGCATTCGTCGTCCTGGGAGTGATCTATTTCGTCGCGGGCATCTTCATCAGGCCGCTGTTGTATCTCGCGGTCGCGTATGTCTTGATCCTCTTCGGACTCTCGAACCTCGGCCCGCGTCTGTGGGACAAGAAAACGGGCAAGTGGCTGCTGATTTTCGGCATGCTCGGTTTCTTCGTCTCTTTCTTCGATCCGAACTTCTACCTGATCGCGGCGAAGCCCGACAACGTCCCCATCGGCGCGATGATCTTCCTCCTCGGCATCTTCACCTGGATCGCGCTGCGCAAGGCCTATCTCAACGACAAGCAGATCGAAGCGGGCGGCATCCCGTGGGAAAAGACGGAGACCAGCGAGAAACTCTTCGTGTGGCCCGACCTGGTCTACACCGAGATGCTGTGCATGATTCTGCTGACGATCGTGATGATCGTCTGGTCGGTCGGCCTGCGCGCCCCGCTCGAGGAAGCTGCCAATCCGACTTCGTCACCCAATCCCGCCAAAGCGCCGTGGTACTTCCTCGGACTGCAGGAGATGCTGGTCTACTTCGATCCGTGGCTGGCCGGCGTCGTGCTGCCGGGACTGATCATCGTCGGCCTGATGGCGATTCCTTACATCGACACGAATCCGAAAGGCGCCGGCTACTTCACATTCATCGAGCGCAAATGGGAGCTCGGGATTTTTCTCTACGGCTTCCTCGTGCTGTGGTCGTTCCTGATCATCACCGGCACGTTCCTGCGCGGTCCGAACTGGAACTTCTTCGGGCCTTACGAATATTGGGATCCGAACAAACTCGTTCCCCTCGTGAACATCGATCTGTCGGAGCTGGTGTGGGTGCAGTGGCTGGGCCAGCCGCTGCCCAAACTCTGGCCGATCCGCGAGATGTTCGGGATCATCCTGGTCGTCGGCTACATGAGTTTGCCGCCGCTGCTGGCGGCCGGCCCGTTCCGCCGCTTCTATTTGAAGATGGGAGCGCCGCGCTTCTACGTCGGCGCTTTTCTGTTTCTGGTGATGATGGCGCTGCCGATCAAGATGGTTTTACGGTGGCTTTTCAATCTGAAGTACATCGTTCACATCGGAGAGCTTTTCTTTAACGTATGAAGCGCGGGGGCGCGTGAAGCCGCAAGAGCCGATTCCGCACAACTACTCGATTCGAAGATTGAATCTGATCTTCCTCTGGTCGAGCCTTGGGCTTCTCGCGGTGACTGCTCTGATGGTCGGCTACGACTATGTGCGGGGCTGGAAATGGTTCCAGCGCGAGTTCATGCGGATGCAGACGGAGCGGATCGAGCAGGACCTCCGCACCGAACAGGAAACGACGAACAAAACGCAGCTCGCGGACCTCGACAAGCAGTTCCGGCAGAGCGAAGTCGAGATCGCGCAGCATCGCTCGCAGTACACAGTGGCGCAGAAAGAGCTCGACTCGTGGGAGGGCATCCACTACGCCGCCGATCAGGACTATCGCTTCGCGAAGGCTAACCTCGACGCACAGCGCTATATCGCCGAGGAGGCGGTGGTGCAGAAGCGGAAGGAGGCGGCGCGGCAGCAGGCGGAGTACAAGCGGCAGGAGAAGCACGTCACCGATCTGAACGCGCGGCTGCAGGATGTGACACGCAAGCGCGACGCCGCCAGGGCGCGCGTCGATTTGTGGCTCAGCAAGGTCAAGGCGGTCGAGGACAAGCGCAAAGAGCTCAACGCGAACATCGACCTGCTCAACAAGCAGCTCACGACCGTCGAGCTGAAGGGACCGAATCTCATTCTGAACCTCCCGATGCTCGACTTCATCAATCCGACGCTGAAGATCGATCAGGTCGTGATCCCCGACATGTTGATCGAGATGAACTACATGGGCGTGCCGCGCGTCGATCGCTGCATGACGTGTCATCGCGCGATCG
>QHVX01000019.1:0-3171 GCA_003222375.1 Acidobacteriota bacterium | reverse complement strand
AAGCGGCGCGACTCGCGCAGGAGCTGCAGCAAAAGCTCGACGCGTTCCAGATCCCTCAGGAAAAAAGAGAAGAGACCGAAAAGCAGATTGCGCA
This sequence comes from Acidobacteriota bacterium, assembly GCA_003222375.1. Taxonomy (GTDB): domain Bacteria; phylum Acidobacteriota; class Thermoanaerobaculia; order Gp7-AA8; family Gp7-AA8; genus Gp7-AA10. Next base: position 3,077 of record QHVX01000019.1, on the reverse strand, counting down.
GTTGAAGCGGATTCAGGATGCGCCGCTCGACACGCTCAATCCATGGCGCACGCATCCCAGGCTCGACACGTTCGTCGGATCGGCGTCCGTTCATCCGCTGCTCGAGTTCGGATGCACCGGCTGCCATCGCGGACAGGATCGCGCGACCGAGTTTGGCCGCGCCGGCCATGTTCCGCCTAACAAAAAGATGGAGGACCGCTGGTCCTCAGCGGCGCTCAGCCTCGTGCCCGGTCCCTGGGATTACGCGCAGCGGCATTGGGCGTGGGAAGAGAATCCCTTCAACGAGACTCCGATGTTTCCGCGGCAGTACTACGAGGCCGGATGCATCAAGTGTCACTCGGGACAGGTCGGCGTCGATCAGGGCGATGACGTCACCAAGGCGACGCTGACCGTCGAGATCTACGGCTGCTACGCGTGCCACAAGATCAACACCTGGCGTTTCACCGATCTGCGAAGACCGGGACCCGATCTCAACGGCATCGCAGAGAAGACGACGCCGGAGTGGGCGTTCCGCTGGATTTCGGAACCGCACAACTTCAAGTCGACGACGCGGATGCCGTCGTTCTTCTATCAGCGCAACATGATCGATCCGGCGGTCGTGCCGGCCGTCGAGCGCGCACAGAACATCAAGTATCAGGACGCCGAGATCCACTCGATCGTGACGTATCTGTTCGGCAAGTCGACGCATCGGGTGTGGTCGCCGCCTAACATCGCCGGCGACGCCGTCCGCGGAAAGCAGATCGTCGAAAGCGTCGGCTGCATGGCGTGTCACATCGAATCAGAGTGGATCAAAGACGAGAAAACGGGACAGATGCGGCTCGCCAAGCGCGAGGACTATCCGCTCGAGCGCAACTACGGATTCAACTTCACCGGCGTGGGCACGAAGACGCATCCCGGCTGGATCTACAACTGGATCAAGAATCCGAAAAACTACTATGCCGATGCGCCGATGCCGTCGCTCCGCCTGACGGATCAGGAAGCGGCCGACATCACGGCCTTCCTGATGACGCAGACGAAGCCGCAGTTCATGAAGACCGCCATCCGCCCGCCCGACCCCGCGGCGGTACACGACCTCGCGATGGGCTACCTCGTGAATACGCTCAGCGTGCGCGACGCAGAAGCGAAATTGCGCACCATGCCGTTCCCGGACCAGCTCACATTCCTCGGCCAGCGCTCGATCGAAAAGTACGGTTGCTACTCCTGTCACACCATCAAGGGATACGAGAACCTCAAGCCGATCGGCACCGAGCTGACGACCGAAGGTTCGAAGGCCCTGCATCTTTTCGATTTCGGATTCGCGAAGGAATACATCGCGGAGGACGGCAAGAAAGAGCACATCATCGACACCGTGCCGTCGTGGATCTACAACAAGGTCCGCAACCCGCGGGTCTACGACGATAAGCGTACGAAAATATATAACGATAAATTGAAGATGCCGAACTTCCACCTGACCCAGGAGGAAGCCCGCCGCGTCACCATGGTCGTGTTAGGCCAGACCAAGGACGTCGTCGGCGCGTCGAAGCTGGCAGCCAAGGACGCGCGCATGCGGCTGATCGAGGAGGGCCGCAAGCGCGTCTCGCAGCACAATTGCCGAGGATGTCATGTGGTCGATGGGAGAGGGAGGGCCATCGCCGACACGATCGCCGATACCAACTTTCTGCCGCCCGATCTCTCGCCGGAAGGCGCCCGCGCGCAATCGCCCTGGCTCTTCAACTTCCTGAAGGATCCGACGGTGATGAAGATCCGTCCGTGGTTGAACGTGCGTATGCCAACCTTCCACTTCACAGACGAGGAAGCGAATACGCTCGTGACGTTCTTCGCGGATGAAGGCAGAGCGTCGCAGTTCGACACGACGCTGGGCGTGCATCCGCCGGCGCAGAACGTGGCAGTCGGGAAGGCGGTCTTCACGATGATGCGCTGTACGCAGTGCCATGTGACGACGCCGGTCAATCCTGAAAATCCGCCGAAGCCGACGACGGTCGACACGACGTCGCTCGCCCCGAATCTCACGCTGGCGCGCATCCGATTGCGCCACGACTGGATCGCGGACTGGATCCGACGCCCGAACGAGATGATTCCCGGCACGCGCATGCCGACGAACTTCCCGCGCGACGCCGCGACCGGTGGATTCCAATCGCCCCTCGGCAACGCGATCGACACGCCGGCGTTTGCGCAGGTCAAATCGTCGCTGCTGCCATACTTCGGCAACGACGAGAAGCAGCTCAGGCGTACGATGTCCGACGCCGTGCAACTGACCGAATACTTGCGCGACTACATCTGGAGCATCGGAATCACGCAGATGCGAAACGCCGCACCGGGCGGTGAGACGCCCGGCATGCCGCAAACGCCATCGCTGCCGGCGACGGTGCCTGCGGCGAAAACTGGAGAATTGCTCCCAGTCCATCAGAAAGGAAGTCGATGAGAAAGTTCTTGATCGTGTTGCTGGCAGGCTCGCTCACGCTGGCTTGCGGCAAAGGCAAAGAAGCAAAAGAGGAAGAAGAAGGCACCGACGATCAGGCGCTGCAGACTTCTGCGACGGCCGCAACGACTGCGACATCAGCGGCTGCGACCGCTCCCGCTGCCGCGGTTTCCGCAGACGCCGCTACGATCACCGGAACGGTGAAGCTCACCGCCGCCCCGCCCGCAATGCCGGCGCTGCAGATGTCCGCTGATCCCTATTGCGCATCGCAGCACGCGAGCGCGCCGGCGAAGGATGAGGAAGTGGTCGCAGGCCCTGGCGGCGAGCTTGAAAACGTTTTCGTGTACATCAAACAGATCAACGGGAACTTTCCGCCCTCGTCGACCCCGGTGGTGATCGATCAGCATGGCTGCCAATATCATCCGCATGTGCTCGCGTTACAGGTCGGTCAGCCGTTGCAGATCAAGAATTCCGACAACACGCTGCACAACATCCACGCGCTGCCGACGGTCAATCCGCAGTTCAACGAAGGGCAGCCGGTGCAGGGAATGGTCTCGACGAAGAAGTTCGACAAGCCGGAGATCACGCCGTTCAAAGTGAAATGCGACGTGCACGGCTGGATGAAGGCGTGGATGGCGGTCTTGCCGCATCCGTTCTA